>CAJXEF010000279.1 GCA_913052545.1 uncultured Chloroflexota bacterium | reverse complement strand
CCGAGTATACATGGGTAATCGATCCGATAGATGGCACGCGAAATTACGCGGAAGGGATCCCTCATTTTTGCATTCTAGTGGCTTTGGCTAAAGGTTCCGATGTTGAGTTGGGCATTACTTATGATCCAATCACGGAGGAATTGTTCACAGCCCAGAAGGGTATGGGAGCCTTTCTAAACGGCGGCCCAATCTCTGTTACTAACAAAGAAGAGATTTCGGAGTGCCTCTTAGGTTTTGATCTAGGTTACGTGGATCAAAAAGCTGGGACAGCGCTAGATATGATCAGGTCTTTGTGGCCGGGATTTCAGAGTATGCGGCTGATGGGGTCGGCTGGGCTTGGAATGGCATATGCGTCTGCTGGTCGACTAGATTTATATTTCCATCATTCACTATCACCATGGGATATGGCTGCGGGTTTGATATTGGCTCGGGAGGCTGGAGGAGCGGTGGTTGATCGTCAAGGGAATCCTGCGAATTTATTTACTCCTAGTGTAATTGTCTCAAGCCCTCGGACCATTCAAAATTTTTTAGTTAATACGGATGGTATGGAATGGAGAACAGGATAAAAAGAGTTGAGTATTAAAATAAAATCCTAAATTTGTGGTTTATATGTTAGAACATGTGGTGGATCTTGAAACGTTGGTTGCATCTATATTGGTTGGATATTTGTTAGGATCCATCCCATTTGCCCATTTAGCAGCTCGGCTGAAAGGCGTAGATATTTTTGAAACAGGAAGTACCAGAGCTGGAACTGCTAACCTGTTTTGGAATGTGGGTCGTCGTCTAGCTTTATTAGTTTTTCTGGCAGATGTCGCCAAAGGGAGCTTGGCGATTTTTATAGCAGGATTGATGGACATAAACGGTTCTTGGATGTTGGCGGCCGGAGCAGGTTCTATATTGGGGCACTGGAAATCAATATTCACCAACTTCAGAGGCGGAGATGGAATGGCTACTTTGATCGGAGTCAGCTTGGCAATGTCTCCCATACTAGCCTTTATATCCGGGATAGTCGGACTGTTAGCGGTGATAAGTTTCTGGAAATTTGCCTTTAGGTCTGCCTTAGGGTTGACGGTTTCTTTTTTAATAATGATATTTCTCAGTCAGTATTATCAGATTGATCGAGAAATAATTTCGGTGTTGAGTATTCTAGGAGCCTTAGTCTTAGCGTACAATGTGTTGCGCCATAGCCGACATGTTGAGATTGCTGGAACTAACAACCTTAAAATAATGGATGTTGAGGTTCATATCCGAGAAGGTGATATTAATGATGCGAAAGATGGTGATGAAAATTAATCATGGTCCGCGTTTTATATAAGGGCAGTTGATTTGACCTGATAATAGCTCTTTCAACGTCTACTTGTTGATAGCTGGATATTGGTACGTTTCCTACTGTAGTTTCCTCATCATGTCCCATTGGAATACTTGCGACAGGTACTCATCACTTAAAGCTTCTTCTTCTAGTTTTGGATCCAATGTTATAGATCGAGTGAGGTATTCCAAACTTAACGATAAGCAATCTAATTTAGCATGAAGTCTCGCTAGGTTGTAACAAGCTGAGGAGTAGTTGGGATTATTTTGAATAGCTGAGTAATAGTGGAATATTGCAGATTCTAGATTGTTAATCGCCTCGTAGGCAGCTCCTAAATTGTTTAGGGTTTCAGGGTATGTAGGATTCAATTTGAGTGCCGCTTCGTAATCGCTTATGGCCTGACTGTAGTCTCCGATTGAATCGAAGGCCAATCCTCTATTATTGAGTGCTTCTACATCGCAGGGAAGGCTATTGATTACGTATGTATAGTCGCTAATTGAATCGTGAAATGCCCCTAAGAGGAATAAAGTTTTAGCACGATTAAAAAAAGCGTTTACATTTGTGCCGTTGTAATTAATAGCCATGGTGTAATCATCTAGAGCTGCCTGATGATTTCCTATTTCATCTAGAGATGCACCTCTATTGAGGTAGGCGTTTGAAATCGTAGGGCGTAATCTTATTACTTTGTTGA
>CAJXEF010000278.1 GCA_913052545.1 uncultured Chloroflexota bacterium | reverse complement strand
GCGGCATATGATTTTCGACGGCCTCGATCATAACGCCGTGTTGTTCATCTGGTCTGGCCACTTGCATCCTTCTAGCATGACCGATAGCTGAATGAGGAACATCTCCATCACCGGCTATTTCATTGGATGTATCTACTATAATTACCCTCTTTTTAGCATCCTCGGCGAGAACTCTGGCGACTTCTCTCAACATGGTAGTTTTCCCGATGCCAGGGCGCCCAAGTAGCAAGATATTCTTCTCAGACAGGATCAAGTCTTCGATTATTTTAATAGTGCCGTATATTGCTCTCCCAACTCTACAGGTTATCCCGATTACCTGCCCTTTTCGATTGCGAATAGCCGAAATTCTGTGCAGAGTTCGTTCAATCCCAGCGCGGTTATCCTGGCCAAATTCTCCGATCCTTGATACTAATTCTGCTATTTCTTCTGTGTTAATACATTCTTCTGACAAAACCACATCTTCTGTAAGGAATCTGGCTTCGGGCTTACGTCCTAAATCCATTACAACTTCCAAGAGATCAGCGATGTCTTCTCTGCTACGGAGCGTAAACGCTATGTCTGGTGGCAATACATCCAAGAGCAATTCTAGTTCGGATTTAACCGGAGGTTGCACTGTTACCAAATTATTTCCTCCACTACCGCCTACTTTAGACCCGTTTTTAGCGTGGTCAGTTTATTATCATGAAGAATCACCCGCCATATTGACGAATCTACAGTGTAGCCTGGGATCTTTAGTAAGTTCAGGATGAAAAGATGTGGCGAGCAGATGATTCTGTTGGACGGCGACTGCTCTCCCATCTGACAAAGCAGCTAGAATTTGCACCTCATTGCCTACACGGGCGATTATAGGAGCTCTAATAAAAATGGCATGGTATGGAACAGGGTCAAGAGATTTAATAGTAAGGTCTTGCTCAAAACTGTTGATTTGTCTGCCAAATGCATTTCGGATCACGGTAATATCCATTAGTCCCAATGGTACCGGATCCTTCTCGGTGATCTCTGAAGCCATCATGATCATCCCCGCACATGTTCCCCATATGGCTTTCCCGCCAGATGCCATATTTTGGATTGGTTCCCTAAGTTCGTATATCGTCATCAATCGACTTAGTGTTGTGCTCTCCCCTCCTGGAATGATCAGGCCGTCCAAAGCTCTGAATTGGTGGGGTAGGCGCACCTCTTGAGTTTCGATTCCGAGCCCACGAAGGATTGCTATGTGTTCGGCGAAATCCCCTTGAATCGCTAATACGCCTATTTTCAATTTTGCCTGTTACCTTAAAATCACACTAATTGATAGAGTATATTGAAATAAGCCATGGTTACCAGAGTTTTTCACTAAATACTTCTGGGAGCTAATAAATCCTCTTGAGGTATGGAACGGGTACTTATACCGACCATGGCCTCTCCCAAGTCTTTAGAAACCTCTGTCAATATTTTTGGGTCGTTGTAATGTGTAACAGCTTGAACTATAGCATACGCCCTACGGGCAGGATCTCCAGATTTAAAGATACCTGATCCTACAAATACACCATCGGCCCCTAATTGCATCATCAATGACGCATCCGCAGGGGTAGCGACTCCGCCCGCTGCAAAATTGACTACAGGCAGCCGTTCCAATTCACGGGTTTGCATCAACAGATCTAGACTAACACCGAGGTTGCGAGCTTCAACCACTAGCTCATCATCCGGCATATTTCGTAGTTTTCTAATAGTATCTTGTACAGTTCTCATGTGTCGTACGGCCTCAACGATATCTCCAGTGCCAGCTTCTCCTTTTGTCCTTATCATTGCCGCTCCTTCAGAAATTCTTCGGAGAGCTTCTCCTAGATCTCGACAGCCGCAGACGAAAGGCACTTTAAAATCATGCTTCCATACGTGGTGTGTCTCATCTGCGGGTGTTAAGACTTCTGATTCATCGATATAGTCTATCCCAAGCGATTCTAATATTTGAGCCTCAACGAAATGTCCTATCCGACACTTGGCCATTACCGGTATGCTGACGGTATCCATAATGTCACAGATTATGG
>CAJXEF010000277.1 GCA_913052545.1 uncultured Chloroflexota bacterium | reverse complement strand
CAAGCTGAGGACGGAACTAGTATTACTTTTAATTTCCACGAAGGTGTGAAATGGCATAACGGAGAGGATTTCACCTGTGAAGATGCACGGTTTACTTTAGAAACTTGGATTACAGGGAATGGTATTACTGCAAGTTCTCAGAAAGCCAATTTCTCGTTCATAGACCTGGACGCTACTGAATGTGTGGATGATTTAACTCTCAAGGCTTCCTTCAAGAGCCCAACAGCTCCGGGCCTCTTAGCATTCACGGCTAGCACCGCCTTTATCTTCAACAAGGCATGGTTTGAAGCTGGCGGTGAAGATGCCATGTTCCAGGATGTGTCAGTCGGTACCGGCCCATTTACATGGGACGAAGGCCAGAAAGTCGGTATTGATGAACAACGTTTCTCAAAGAATTCAAATTATTTTAAGGGTGGCGGAGCTCTTCCCTATATAGATAATCTGACCATATACGGTATATTGGACGAATCTACTCAACAGGCCCAGATGTTAGCGCATCAAACAGATTTGCATTGGGTCAGAAATTTCGGACAGTATGCGGCTTATGTAGAACATGACCAAATTGCCACAGTCATAAGGGCGACTAGAGGTCACCATCAATTATGGATTAACGCAGGAAAACCACCGTTTGACAATGTAAAAGTTCGTCAGGCCGTAATAATGGGTATAGACCGTAGCGTTGCTATAAAAGTCCTTCAGGAAGGTTTCGGTTCCCAGGGCTTCATAATGGTGCCGGGAGGAGCCTGGAATATCACACAAGAGCAGGGATGTGCTGTACCTGGCTGGTGTCAGGCTGATGATATGGAAGCGGCACGTGCTGAATCCAAGGCACTTTTGGCAGCTGAAGGTTTTGATTTTGACAAGACCTACACCTTTACGGTGGAGGGCGATGCTCAGGTATCCTCGCGTGCGACTCTTGTCCAAGAGCAACTTAGACTTTTGGGCATTAAAGTAGACTTTGACCTGGTAGAAACTGTGGCTTATCGGCAAGCTAACAATGAAGGTAGATGGGGTGAACTTCAATCCGGTAACGCGACGATGCCTACCGATGACGTTTCTCTAGGAATGGGGTATTACCACCGATGTTCTTCCGATAGGAACTATATAACTCCTCAGACCGAATGTGATGAAGTGTTAGAAGATCTTCTGGATCAGTCCCTCGCGATCATAGACCCAGTTAAGCGTAAAGAGTTGTCGGACAAAATCCAGTTGTACATAATGAATAAGTATGTGATCTTCCCAATCTACTGGGAGCAAGAGGCCGTAGCGTTCTGGCCAGAGGTAAGAGGCTACTTCCACTATCCTGGTCCCAGCGGCCCTCATGTCACATGGGAGCAGTTGTGGTACGACCCAGCTCACAAAGGTGATACCGGATTTAGTGGGCAAACCAGTGGAGCGCCGGGCGGGATTTAACGGTAAGCTCTAATATATCGGTAATAGGAGGAGGCCATCTGCTCTCATTGATAGTAGGTGGCCTCCTAATTCGTGGAAAGAAATATATCCTTTAGTAAAACATGTTGGACTCGGTTCTACCTATCCCTGTTTAGAGGCCTATAGATGAGGACTTATCTCATAAAACGCTTGTTACTTTTCGTGCCTACTGCTTTCGGCGTTTCGATAATTATTTTCGTCATGCTGCATACGATTCCTGGGGATTACGCGACTGCTTTATTTGTTGGAGGAGAAGGTACCTCTATAGTTACACAGGAAGATATCGAAAATGTCAGGAAGCAGTTGGGGTTAGATGGTAATTTAGCAACTCAGTATCTAAGGTGGTTGGGGGATTTTTTCCAGGGCGATTTTGGGACCTCTTGGAATAACCGGAGACCAGTTATTGACCGGATGCTTCCTAGAATCGTGGTCAGCTTTGAGTTAGGGCTTTTGGCGGTCACTATCGCTTGTGTTATGGGTGTCGTTGGCGGAATCATATGTGCTGTCCGTCAAGACAGTTGGATTGATTATGTCTGTCGCGGCTCTAGTATGGCGTTACAGGCAATGCCTAGTTTTTGGTTGGCACTGATGGTTGTGGT
>CAJXEF010000276.1 GCA_913052545.1 uncultured Chloroflexota bacterium | reverse complement strand
TTGAGGCCCAATTGCATCACCTCGGTAGCTAGTTCCTTTATGGTAATTGTCTACTGATTAACCGCCGGGATTATATCATTTGTGTTGGCTGCCTAACGAGACGTTAACGTTTCCATCTAACGTAAGGTACTTTCCTAGGCGAAGTGCTTGGCTTAAGTCGTGTTATACTCCCGGTATACCAAAGAACATTTTTTGGATATTTGATTGATTTGGTTATAGATATTGAGAAGAGTAATAGGGGTAATAAAAAGATATGAATACAGTTGATTTACTTGCCGAGATTCTAAAGCGAGAGGGCGTAGAGTACCTTAGTTGCTTCCCTACCACTCCTGTAATTGAATCGGCCGCCGCCGCCGGGATTAGACCAATCATTTGCCGACAGGAACGGGTTGGCGTTGGAATAGCTGATGGCTATAGTCGGGTTCATAACGGATCTAAAGTGGGAGTATTCGCCATGCAATCTGGCCCTGGTGCCGAAAATGCGTATGCTGGAGTAGCAACAGCGTATTCGGACTCCACCCCAATTTTATTATTACCTACCGGACACCCTCGGGAACGACAGGGGGTATTACCGCATTTTAATTCGGTGACTAATTTTGCTGGTGTAACGAAATATATTGAACAGATTAATACGGCAGGTCGGACTACGGATGTGATGCGCAGAGCTTTTGCGGGTATTTATCAAGGGAGACCCGGTCCAGTAATGGTAGAAATTCCATCTGATGTTGCCTTGGAAGAAGTTCCTGAGGAAGCGATTCACTGGGGGAAGAATTTCCCTAATCTCGGTTCCGCTGGGAATCCAAAAGACGTTGAATCTGCGGCTCATGCTTTAGTTACCGCACGTTATCCGGTAATCCATGCTGGACAAGGGGTATTGTATGCTGATGCCAGTGATGAACTGGTTGAACTAGCAGAATTATTATCTATACCCGTGATGACCACTTTGCTGGGCAAAAGCGCTTTTCCTGAGACTCATCCCCTTGCCTTAGGAAGCGGCTCTGGAGTGATGTCTGGGACCCTCTATCATTTTATGCAAAGATCTGATGTGATTTTTGGTATCGGATGTAGTTTTACTAAACACGGTATGTCGATGAATATCCCAGATGGTAAAACCATGATACATGCATCCAATGACCACAGAGATATCAACAAAGATTACAATATTGGCTATCCAATAGTTGGCGATGCCAAGTTGATTTTGAGGCAAATGATAGATGCTTGTCAGGATTTAGTTGGGAATGGTAAGCGAGGCGATCAATCTCTGGAACAAGAAATAGTGAAAGAAAGGGATGCTTGGTTGAACGAATGGAGAGGTAAATTAACCCATGCTGGGCGTCCAATTAATCCTTATAGGGTGATCTGGGATTTTATGCATACGATCCCACCTCAGGATGCTATTGTCACCCACGACTCAGGTAGTCCTAGGGATCAAATCATGCCTTTTTACAGGTCCGAGGGCGCCCGCAGCTACCTTGGTTGGGGTAAATCACATGGATTAGGTACAGGACTAGGTTTGAATATAGGAGCGAAATTGGCCAAACCTGAGAAAGTGTGTGTTAATTTCATGGGTGATGCAGCATTTGGTATGACCGGCTTAGATTTTGAGACCGCGGTGAGATCAGGAATTCCAATCATTACAGTTGTATTGAATAATGCCACTATGGCTGTTGAGACAGACGCAATGGCCACCTCACATGAACTGTTTGGCACTCGAGATCTGGGAGGTAATTATGCCGATATGGCTCAGGCTATGGGAGGGTATGCTGAGAGGATTGAAGATCCCTCCGATATCGGTCCTGCTTTTCAGCGTGCCAGACAGGTTACGGAGGATGGTAAAGCTGTCCTGTTAGAGTTTATTACTAGCTCTGAAGTCGATACTTCTCATAAACGGGCCTTTTAAAGTGTGTTCGAAGCCAATCGGATACCAGTAGAGATATACAGCCTCCTGATACTGGAACGGTTTTTGGTTAGTGATGATATTTCGTTCACTATAAGTCAAATACGCGGGCACGTAGAGGAGCGTCTTGAATCGCTTGGTGCTACTCGG
>CAJXEF010000275.1 GCA_913052545.1 uncultured Chloroflexota bacterium | reverse complement strand
CAAGAGACAAACAGGTATCTGATATGGTGAATATATTGAGTCAACTAGAGCCCAGAGTTTATGCTACTAGCTCTAGACATCCCAGGTCAGTCCCGGAAAGTACACTATGCGACTTGTTTCGTCGCCAGGGATTAAAAAACGTTAACGGTTTTAATGATGTAAAATCTGCTGGCGCAATGGCCTTCAAAGAGGCAAAAAGAACCGATCTTATCCTGGCAACAGGATCGCTATTTGTCGCTGCTGAACTTAGGGAATCGGTTCTGGGAATAACACCGGAAATATATCCAGATCTCTTAGCAAAAAACTCGGGCCGCGATCTTGGCCAAGTACCATACGGTGGATAGATAATGGACGCTAACAGGGTAGTTATAACAGGAATGGGAGCAATCACCCCATTGGGCACCACTCCTGACAAATTTTGGAAGCATCTGCTAGAGGGCAAATCAGGAATAGGACCTATGACCCTCTGTGATTCTACCGATTACCCATGTCACATTGCAGGTGAAGTAAAGAATTTTGATCCAGCCCAATATGTAGGGACCAGAGAGTCTCGTCGTATGGCTAGGTTCTCACAGCTAGCCGTTGCCGCCGCACTTTCATCAGTTGAATCCGCCCATCTTAATATGAATAAAGAGGATCCCTATAGAGTTGGGGTAGTTTTGGGTAACGGAAACGGTGGTTTCCCAGAACTCGAGAGAAATTGTCGCATCTTGACCGAGAAAGGGGGGATGCGAATGTCTCCTTTTTTCTTCCCGATGGTCTTACCTAATATGGCCGCAGCGAACGTAGGGCATTATGTAGGAGCTAAGGGATTTAACTCTACTGCTTCGACGGCCTGCGCGGCCTCCAATCAAGCAATTGGCGAAGCGTTAATGGCAATCCGACGAGGAAACATAGACGTAGCGTTAGCCGGAGGCACAGAAGCAGGGATTAGTAAATTAGGATTAGCCGGGTTCGCGGTCATGCGAGCACTAAGCACAAATAATTCACCTCCAGAAGCAGCCAGCAGACCGTTTGATGCAGCTCGAGACGGTTTTGTACCATCCGAAGGTTCAGTGATTTTAGTAATGGAATCTTTGGATCATGCATTATCAAGAGATGCTGATATCCTCGTTGAAGTTGTAGGATTTGGATGCACATCTGATGCCGGCCATTTAGTTCAGCCTGAGGAATCTGGAACCAGTGCGGCACAAGCTATGAAATTGGCGCTAACTGATGCAGGCGTATCAAAGGATGAAGTAGATTATATAAATGCCCACGGGACTTCTACTCCCCTTAATGACGCTATAGAGACATTAGCTATCAAAAAGAACTTCGGCAAACTAGCTTATGAAATTCCTATCAGCTCTACCAAATCGATGATCGGACACTCCCTGGGGGCAGCAGGGGCACTCGAAGCAGTGGCCTGTGTTAAAAGCATCTTGGAAGGAGCTATCCACCCTACTATAAATTATCAAACACCTGACCCGGAATGCGACTTAGATTATGTGCCAAATAAAGCCCGTATGAAACCGATAAATGTTGTGTTATCGAACGCATTTGGATTCGGTGGCCAGAACGCCTGTCTGGTGTTCAAATCGTTCCACAGATGAGTCAGCATCTGGATACCAGCTTACAAATTAAACGTATCGCTTTCAATATTTTGATTGTCGATCACTTTGTTTAAAATGCGTTGCAACGCCATTGTGTGACTACACAGGCCTCTAGAAGAGAAAAAAAGGCATTCACAATCCCAATCACCTGCATTATATGAAACTTTATAAGTATCGTGTTCCCCCTGAAAATCGGCCTGAAGATTGGTAATATTAACCCTCTCAGTCTCATTAGAATATCTTTTTGCTTTATCTACTTTGCCTATTATCCCAGAATCCATTTTCACTTCCTAACACTCACCAGCTTGTTACAGCTTAATTTCTAATACTAACCAGGTCAAGACGCAGGACACATACTTCATTCATAAATAATTTTATCGTTATAACCGGAGTTTCTCATTTGGCTAAAATAGCCGATTTAGCATTACACCACATAAGAAATCCAAAATTGACGGTTTA
>CAJXEF010000274.1 GCA_913052545.1 uncultured Chloroflexota bacterium | reverse complement strand
AATAGTTGAGAATTTGGGTGGCGTAGCAGTGTATCCGAGTGTTGTCAGCGAGCGATTAGGGATACGCTCTTCTTTAGTGGTTGCGGCACATGAGTGGCTCCACCACTGGTTTTTCTTCAAACCCTTGGGTCAACAATTTTGGGCTAGTAATGAAATGACCACCCTAAATGAAACAGTTGCTACTGTGGCTGGAGAAGAAATTGGCCAATTAGTTTATTCGCGCATCAACAAAGCGATGGATGACGGTTTCAGTTCATCGGCTGCGAGTGTCTCAGAAACATCAACCAACCAGTCTTTCGATTTTGATACCGTAATGAGAGAGACACGTAAACAAGTAGGTGCTCTACTTTCTAATGGGAAAATAGAGGAAGCGGAGGAGTACATGGATCAACGAGTTCCGCTCTTTCGTGAAAATGGGTACTATATTCGTAAATTGAATCAGGCATACTTTGCTTTTCATGACATGTATGCGACGAGTCCGGCGTCTGCTAGTCCTATAGGTGAGCAGGTTAAGCTCATGCGGTCAGAAACATCCTCTTTGCAAGAATTTCTACGATTGGTTTCGAGATTCAAAGATTATGAGGAGTTTGTGAGGCATTTAGAGTCCCTTAACCCAAATTATCAAAGATAGGATCAGAAAAGCGTTTATAGGTTGAAGGAACATATTATAGCCATGGCATCCTTTTCGAGCGGTCTTTCTGAGAGGTATAAGTGTTGATGCCTTGTCGTTCTAATGCTTGATTAACCATCTCTTTAAACAAATAGCGGTCAGATCCATTTATGACAGCTTGTTCGTGAGCTTCTGATATTGCTACTGGATAGCCATTGCCCTTTTTACATTGTTCCATAATAAGGCTATGGCCTAATGAGAGTAACTTCTCGTCTTTGGCAACCCAGCCCGGTATCTCTATGCGAGCTATTTCCTCTCCGGAGTTTAAGTAATAGAAATATACTTGATGCTCTCCATAATATTCCTGTGCCGCCTGAGGATCAGTCCGATATACAGGGGACCGTTCGCCCTCTCGGAGTAAATTGGAGAAAACTTCTCTATCAAGAATATTGTTAGAGATGTCGCATGGCGATTGTATGGATCTGTTATTGTTGCAGTTACTTTGACAAAGCGAAACAGGATGTGGGCAGAGACTAGCCCTCATAGCGTTCGTTACCTCTGTAGTTCTTGGAAGGGATACATAGGCCGCCAAGGAAATAGCGCGGGTTTCTGACAAAATTCGGAGCGACTCTAAAGCAGGGAACAGTCCATTTTGGAGCAATTCTCTTCGCACGAATGGCCGATAACCTTGTCCTGATAATCCCCATAAAACCAATGTACCGTCAACTAAGGCCAACACCGGTAGTTCAGGTGGGCACTGCTGAACTACCTTGGCAAGCATATTGATCTCTTGAATTGTTCGGATGGTTCCCAGTAAGGGGCCGGTGATAGGTTCTTCTTGGTTGGCCGAATCGTGATCCCTTAAATAAAGATCAGTTTGGGTTGCTCCTAACTTGGACTCGTTAAAAAATTGAGCATCCGACGAATCCCCGTAAGTTAAAACGCATCCACCTAGATTGATCAAGTAACAAGGAAGCGGTAGATGGCGGTCTATGTCAATATGGGAACCGTCAACTGATACGACTGACCAATCTGTTGGAGGGGAAGGAGGAGCGTGATTCCCAATCAAAGTGTCATGGATGATCGCGGCCATGAAGGGACGCTCTTTTACGTTGCCTAGTTTCTCTGTTATTTCTGATTGGGTTAGTGAAGTAGCGGAATTTATAAAATTATCAACTTGAGCTTGATGATTAGCTACAGAGCCACCTAATCTATTTGTGACTACATCTAGTTGAGGGATGGCTTGATCAAAATTTAGTCCCATCTTGATACTACCTTAGAATTCTTTCGTCACCAATTCTCTGTGTTATTCTTTGCTGGTCTAAATACTCCAATAAAGGAAGGATATATTTTCTGCTGGTATCAAACATAGTTCTAGCATCTGCTACAGTGATACTGCCGTGGGAAACGATGTGGTTTTTTATATGGTCGACCAATTGAC
>CAJXEF010000273.1 GCA_913052545.1 uncultured Chloroflexota bacterium | reverse complement strand
GCTCACTAAAACGGCCAATATAACCCTCCAACGTGCTTGCCCATTCAGACATATCGGCGTATAACTGGTTTAACAGCAGGAGGTTCTCCCCAGCAATGACTAACACGATGTTTAATTCCTCAAATTACCCTCATGGACCATATGGAGGGTACTCCCACAGACCAATAATCTGGGGTACCCGAGCAATGGTAGGTGCCGGCACTCAGCTGACTGCACAAGCCGGCATGAAGATATTGTGGGAAGGTGGAAATGCTGTTGATGCGGCTGTCGCCAGCGCTTTTGCAGCCGGAGTAATGGAACCCACCGCCCATTACACTCTCGGCGGCGAGGTCGCATTTTTATTCTACGATCGCAAAGCTAAGGCGGTCCGATCAGTAGTCGGTCAAGGATGGGCCGCAAATAACGCCACTATCAGCCGCTACATGGAAACATGGGGAGAAATACCTGCTGGGGTCCTTAGTACAACAGTACCAGGAGTAATATCGGCACTCTTGGCCATGTTAGCCAGTTATGGGACTATGAGCTTTGACCAGGTGGTTAGACCTGCTTTGCATTTCGCTCAACAGGGTTTCCCTACTTATCAACTATTGAATCGAGCCATTGGTACCCAAGAGAGATTAAACAATCTCAATAAATACCCTGATTCAGCTCGAATATTCCTGCCTGAAGGATCCCCTCCTGTCCTGGGGAGTTTGTTCATACAAAAGGACCTTGCCAAAACGCTATCGTTAATGTCACGGGCAGAGGAACAAGCGATAGAAAAAGGGTTAAAAAAAGCGTCCGGAATCCAGGCTGCGCGGGACGCTTTTTATAAAGGGGATATAGCACACAGGATGGTGGAATCCTTAGAACATTTAGGGGCCCTGTACTCCTATGATGACTTCGCTGAATATGAATCACCTATGGAAGAACCCATTTCCATTACATACAAAGGATACCAAATCTTCACAAACCGAACGTGGACGCAAGGAATAACCCTTCTACAGGCATTGAATATTTTGGAAGGTATAAATCTATCTAGATTTGGACACAACAGCCCTCAATCAATACATTACCAAGTAGAGGCATTGAAATTAGCTTTTGCAGATAGAGAACAATTTGTTGGCGATCCGGATTTCGTTGACGTGCCCGTGGAAAGGTTGTTGTCACCGGAATATGCCGCATTACGCAGGGCATTAATAGATCCTAACAAAGCAGATGCTAAATATCCTCCGGGAGACCCTCGCAAAATGCTGGCCGTACTCGACGGCTATATTCCAGTCTCTTCAACGGTATTAGAACCAGAACCAGTAGGTGCTGATGGAGACGGTACCACCTACTTGGCTACCGTCGACACTGAAGGAAACATGGTTTCTTGCACACCAAGTAGCTTTGCTGGCCTAACTCAGGGTATGGTATTAGGTGACACAGGCATCCTGATAAATTGCCGAGGCTGTTATTTCTGGCTAGACGAAAATAATCCGAACTCAATAGCACCTCACAAACGCCCACGAACAACTCCTTGTACTTTTATCATAACCAGAGACGGTGAGCCTTTCATGACACTAGGGACTCCTGGAGGAGACAGTCAACCTCAAAGTAATCTTCAAGTTTTTAACAACTTGGTAGACTTTGACATGAACATACAAGATGCTGTCGAAGCCCCCAGATTCTGCGGATATAGCTTTCCCAGTTCACCCTGGCCTCATGGGGAGAATCCTAATAAACTCGAAATAGAAGATAGATTACCTGTATCCACAATAGATTCCTTGCGTGACAAGGGACACATAGTTGAGATTGTTGATCCCTGGGGCATACGAAATGGTTTTGCGCCGATCATAGTGAATCCAGAAACCGGTGTTTATCATGGAGGGGCAGATCCTCGAAAAGAGTCGGTTATACTTGGCTGGTAATAACTAGCCTATAAGTTGATCTTGTCACAATAAGGCGTTTAATTAACCTTTAATCCCCTACAACCGAAGGTGCGGCCTGTTTTAAACGGTCAGGCCACCACGGGTCTTCATATTCACCGTATATCGGCTTGAGAGCTGGTAAAACCTCTTTCGCGAATAGTTCAGTATTCTTGCGAGTTAGATCTTT
>CAJXEF010000272.1 GCA_913052545.1 uncultured Chloroflexota bacterium | reverse complement strand
GGACGTATCGAACCAAAACAGGAAAGGTTAGGAACTATTGCTTCCAAAATCTCTCTTCGATGAATTTCCAACCATTCCTCTTAACTTTATCTTTAACGTCCTCTATCATCCCCGGGTGTCCACAAGCATATATCTTTGAGTCGTCCGTTGAGGGATTAACATTTTCCAAAAATGCTTCTAGGATATTGTTTACACGTCCGACAGTTCCAGTCCATTCTGCATTCCGAGACTCTTCAGGCCGGCTGACGGTAGAAACGAACTTGATCGATTCTGGATGTTGCTGAGCTAATGCCAATAATTCATGATCGTACGTTAATTCGTCTGAGTAACTAGCTCCTAATAACACGTAAAAATTGTGTCCAGTAATACCCTCATGAATATATTGCCGAATCATACTTATGTAAGGCGCTACACCTGTTACAGTCGCCACCAAGAAATGGTGATGAACCGAGTGATCTAACAAAAACAAACCCTTCGCCCGCGGCCTAATAGACAGGGTATCTCCTAATTTCATCGACCACATTAGTGGAGTCATTACCCCATCAGGAACTAATTCCACGAAGATCTCTAATTTATCCTCAAATGGAGCTGACACTATAGAATATGCCCTCTCAACCCCGCGAAGGCCTAGAGTACAGTATTGTCCGGGTCTAAACGAAAAGGTTTTTAATTGGTGTTCAAGCTTAATCACCATCAAGTCTTCGGTGATATCAGCCCTCTCAATCAATTTCACTCTCGGCATTTCGATACGTCTATTGATACTAGTTACTCCCCGAATTGAATCAGACCATTCAGTTATTAGTTATCCGAACACTGTATTATTTGAACACTTTGCCATCTAACACGTTCGCCATCCTAAACTTGGATCAACTTTGCAGCTTTGATATCAAGACCAGGCATCAATCCCATGGGATTTGGGGTATTGCTAGTTTGTAATTCAACAGCCAATTGCCCGAAAAGGAAAGTAACAGCTATAGACCCGCTAGGAATCTGATCATCTAAATGAACTACACCTTCTAACCGCCCGTTACCAGTCTCTACTAGTACTCTATCTCCAGAAACAACGCCCAATGTTAAAGCATCATGTGAGTTTAGTTGCACAAGTTCTTCTCTAACTATCCGATTGAGCTGTCCTTCTTTTTCAATAGTTATTTCCCTGTCACGTTGAAAAAGCACACGGCCAGGAATATACCATAGTGGATATTCAGACGAGAGTATGTTCTCTGGAACCTTAAATTCTGGCGTTATAGTGGTGGCTTTACCAACCGGAAATCCTTTCGAATACAAAATGTCACTTGATTCCGATTCATCAGTACAAGGCCACTGTATACCCTCTATATGCCCATTGGCGTATAACAATTGAGTAGGTTTAGGCATTTCCATATTAGCGATATTACCAACAGAAGTGCCGGTCAATAACGGTATCGGAAGCGATTTATCAACAACCGTGCGGACCTCTTCCAAACGTTTATATGAAATCCCTCTGTAGTCCGGTACTACAACAGCTAGCTCTTCCATGACATCAGATTCGGAAAGTTGATCAAACCCTGTTACACACATTCTTTTAGATAACTGAGCGAGTATCCATGCTTCAGATTTTCCTGCTGCATCAACTGATCCTATATTCGGATCATGTTTTTGGATTCGCCGTTCCAAATTAGTAAATGTGCCGACCTTTTCTGTAAAGGTTTGCCGAGGTAATACAACATTAGCCATTTCAGCCAAACCGGTCAGGAACACATCCTCTACTACCAAGAAATCTAACTTGCTGAGCACAGACAAGCTAATAGGGTCTAAGTGCGGCATATCACCTATTATGAACATAGATTTCAAATCGCCATTTTGGATTGCTTCGAACAATTCAATTACACCCATTCCTCTCTCTTGAGGCAATGTGCATCCCCAATATTCCTCGATATCTCGCTTACCCTGATCGTCTGTTAACAAACGCCGACCAGGCAAGCGAGTGGGCGTGCAGCCTACATCCCAAGCCCCCTGTTCATTCATACCTGGGCGCAGTGGATATAACCCTGCTCCGGATTTACCAACATTACCAGTTAACAAAGCCATATCAACTAGGCTTT
>CAJXEF010000271.1 GCA_913052545.1 uncultured Chloroflexota bacterium | reverse complement strand
GCGTACGGGAGATATGTAGGTAGAAAATATAGATTCGATTGAAATAATGATATCAGAGAGACATTTAAGAGTCGAGGGATTGGCCTTGGCTAAAAGCTTTGAGGGCATGTTGATGGCGCAGGCTTAACTTAACTTGTAACCCCACAGAGAAATCCTCGGTGTGGGATAATAGACATCTAACTGTTTCGCCGGTGAACAATTTCACGTAATACAGATAAAAAGCTCCCCTGAATTCCTTGGCTTCGATTATACCGGTTGGATCATCATTCGATGGGAAGCAGTCGAGACAATCAGGCCTAACCATAACCTCAATCTCGCTATCTCTATCAGCTAATAACGTTTGAGGGCATTCCATATTACCTATAGGTGATTCAATAGTGGAGCCAATTAGGTTCGCGTTAATGAAATCAGCCATACCCATAAATTCAGCAACAAATCTAGATTCAGGATCATGGAAGATTTGTTCCGGTATATCGAATTGTTCGATTATGCCTTGATTCATTACCGCAATATGATCGCCCATGACTAATGCTTCTTCTTGATCATGAGTTACGAAAATGGCTGTGGCCGCATTTGCTTTGAGAATATGCCTCGTATCCAAACGTATTTGATCTCTTAATGCTGGATCTAAATTAGAGAAGGGTTCGTCCAATAAGAGAAGTTCGGGTTCTGGGGCTAAGGCTCTAGCTAAAGCGACGCGCTGTTGCTGACCGCCGGAAAGTTGATATGGCATCCGATCAGATAGACCTTCTAATCCAACCAGATGTAATACTTCTGAGGTCCGATGTTTTTTATGATTACCACGAGTCAATCCATATTGGACGTTTTCTTCTACTGTTAGGTGTGGGAACAGAGCTCCGTCTTGAAATACCATCCCCACGTTCCGTTTCTCTGTGGGTATCTCCCGAGTAGATGATGAAACCAGTTGATCCCCCAAAAATATCTGGCCTGAATCAAGAGTTTCGAATCCGGCTATTAATCTCAATAACGTTGTCTTACCACAGCCACTCGGGCCCAATAACGAAACTATTCCACCTTTGTCTATTCGCAAAGACAAGTCAACAATCGCGCGGGCATTATCATAGGCTTTTGAGATACCCTCGCACCTTAAAATTTTAGATGTTCCAGTGGCTAACATATCTACATCTGAACCAATTTTTGACTAACAATATATCGTGACCGTTAAACTAAAACCCAATAGGTACACCATCTATTGACCATTATCCAATTAAGTCAGAAATCATTGTCAGTAAAATTATTTCTCGTATAAACAATCTGTTAAAAGAGAGTACACTAACTTGAAACTTCGTATACCAAATATTATTTTAAGTGTATTGACAATTCACATTGTTGTCAATAAGTGTATTGCATGTTCGTTAGCTAGTGCCAGACCAGATCAAAGGTCATGTCCTACGTCGGATAAATATGTCAATTGGAGGTGCCGACATCGAGCTATAGAACGGTTAACCGCGGGCATAGCGGTACGCTCCTCCATTCTAAATCGTAGCCGTGTGTTTTGCATATTTGACATTGGTCTGTGGGTTGGCTAATATACAATGTATCAACACTAAATAAACAATGTAGATACATCTTATTTAATAAGTATGGCAAAGTCCAGTGGATAGCAATGTATGGATAAGAGAAGGATTTGGTTTGGTGATGCTGGTATTAAGGAAAGCCTCTGTGGCTAAGTGCTTTGGGATTTTAGCATTCACCGTGTTAATGCTAGTTATAGGATGCTCAAGTGATTTAGGAAGTCAAGTTGAAATAATTAAAGAAGTTCCAGTTGATGTCGTTAGAGAGGTTGAAGTAATCAAGGAAGTTGAGATTGAAAAGAGCGTCGAAAGAAGGAACAGCGGGAATCTAATTATCTATTCAGGAAGGAGCGAAAAACTAGTTGGCCCAATCATTGAGCAATTCTCCGATGTTAGTGGGATTAATGTGCAGATTAAGTACGGCAAAACGGCTGCTATAGCTGCTACCTTACTCGAAGAAGGGAGAAATTCTCCGGCTGATTTATTTTTTGCCCAGGATCCGGGTGGTTTGAGTGTTGTAAGTGATCTACTAACGACCATATCGGAAGATACTTTA
>CAJXEF010000270.1 GCA_913052545.1 uncultured Chloroflexota bacterium | reverse complement strand
TGGATTTCTCTATCATACATTCTTCTATAATCTTGACAGGCTGCTGATACGATCGCGTAATTATCCGGTTCGTAAGTTTGTATGATTACAGTTCCAGGACTTCGTCCTCTCCCTGCTCGTCCCGAGACCTGACATAATAAATCAAACACCCGTTCGCCGGATCTGAAATCTGGAGCATTCAAGCCGATATCTGCGAGGATAGCTCCCACCATGGTTACATTCGGGATGTCTAAACCCTTGGTTATCATCTGGGTGCCTACTAAAACCTGAATTTCTCCTTCCGACAGTCGTTGAAGGGTGTCTTCAGGTAATTCTCCGCTTCGGGACGCATCAGTATCGCACCGTTCCACAGAAACTCCTGGCAATAGGTCATGCAATTCTTCTACAACTTTCTGGGTTCCGATTCCTAATTGCCTAATTCGAGGTCCTCCACACGTACTGCATGTGGTTGGTGCATTGGATTTGTGGTTACAGCCGTGACAAACCAATTTCTTAATTGTGGAATGAAATGTGAGGGCGACTGAGCAACTACGACAGGTGACCACATGCCCACAATCTCGGCATTGTACAAAAGGAGCATTACCCCTGCGATTTAAGAATAAAATGGCTTGATGGTTATTTTCGATACAATTTATCAAACTCGCGGATAAATCTTCACTGAATATACTCCTGTTACCTTTCCGCAGTTCTTCTCGCATATCACAGATTTTGACCTCTGCGCCATTGGTCGGTCCATCTTTATTTAAAGCATTAATTCGCCGAGGTAACTCCAATAACGATGATGAATGTTCATTTAGAGCATGATAATAGGATTCTACGTCTGGGGTGGCACTCCCTCGGACTATCACTGAATTGGTCAACTGGGCCAAGTGCAAAGCTACCGATCGCGCATCATATAAGGGTTGTGAGATTTCCTGCTTGTATGTCCATTCGTGTTCTTCATCAATTATAATCAAACCAAGGTTTTGCAAAGGCGCAAACAGAGCACTTCTGGGCCCAACAACTATAGGGTAATCTCCATCCCTAATCCCCCACCACTGTTCGAATCTTTCGCTGGGTTTCATACGGCTGTGGATTAGTGCCACCTTGCCTGGAAAGCGAGATGTTAGCCTACTGACCGTTTGAGGTGTTAACGAAATCTCGGGCAGAAGGTAGATTATCTGGTGTCCTTGTTCGAGGGCCTGTGCCATAGCTCGAAGGTATACCTCAGTTTTCCCGCTACCGGTTACGCCATGTAATAAAAAAGTTCGAAAGTGAGAGTGAGGATTGATTATTGCTTGCTTAATGTTGGAAACTGCATATTCTTGTTCTGTAGTCAGAATTAGATCTGTCGGATAACCTGTGTTCATCTGGCCCGCGGTTGGATTCTTTTCTTGTCTGACCCACTCCAAGCCTAGAATACCGCGATTAACTAAATTCACAGCCGGCGATCGCCCAAATTCCTTGTTCGCGATGCGTGTTGGATATGGTCCGACTTGTGAGCGAACAGCTGATAAAAGTTCTGATTGTTTGTCACTAAGCTTATCTTCGATAGCATCTATTTGAGATTTATCAGGAGCGACCAAATATGATTCATAAGTGTGAGTTTTCGATCTGGGAATGATTGTGTGGCGTTGAATATGTTCAGTTTTAATTAGTTGATCTAATGCGGTGTTACCGCCACTCCCGAGCAGTTTGCTGAAATCTGGCTCTTTCATACGGTGTTTGCGCGCTAGCACCTGAAGGGCTGACTGGTAATGGGCTGGCGTTATATTTACAGATGATTTAATTTGATAGCCTGGAGAAATCTCTGATCTTACTTTGGATTTGAAGCCGGGGGGTAGAAAAAGTGATATAGCATTGAATACGGGGCTTAGATAATATTGGCTGATCCATAGGCCAAGGGAAACCTGGAGGGAGCTGACCAATTGGCCAGGTTCTATAGTGCTTACAATGGGACGAGGATGATCCACTTCGGATGTGTCCGTTAAGTTTACTATTATTCCCTGAATTGTCCGGCTACCGAATGGAACCCAAACTAATTGACCTATTTCTGCCGAACAATTCTCAGGTAGGGAGTAGCAGAATGTGCGGGAATATGGTATCGGGGCATCAACCGCTATATCCGCA
>CAJXEF010000269.1 GCA_913052545.1 uncultured Chloroflexota bacterium | reverse complement strand
ATAGTAACCGGTCCCTGACACCAAGGTCCACAGGTAAAAACTTGCGTGCCCTTGTAATCAATGCTAGGAGGAGTCTCTACTTCTACATGAAAATCTGCTAAATCCTCCAGTGTAAGTAGTCCTCCTTGCTGCTTGGAAAAATCAACCATCTCTTGTGCGATTTCCCCGAGGTAGAAATAATCGCGTGCTGCCTTTATGGCCTGATCCCTACCCAGGGGTGCCCCATCGCGTTCCACCTGTATTAATCTCCGAAAGGTATTTGCTAGATCAGTTTGCACCAGAATCTCGCCTGTTTTTAACACCTCTCCAGCCGGCGCGAAGATCTCTTCCGTAGTAGACCAGTTAACCACCTCACCTTCATCATGTACTAACTCTTCGGTCACGCCCACTAAAGCTCTATGCAAAGAATAAGGGATCGGAAATCCCTTTTCGGCTAATTCCAAGGCTGGCGTAACTACCTGCTCAAAAGTCATGGTGCCATACAATCTGAGTGCGGTCAGCCATCCATCAGCCGCAGAAGGCGTAACCGTCCTCAATATGCCCGGCACCAATTTACCATCAGTATGTTGCTGAAAGTATCCGATGCTGGCAGCTTTTGGCCAGCGTCCTAAGCCGCTTATGCTTCTCGTTTCTTTTTTCTGGGCATCATGAATTATAATAGGAGCCACTCCACCAAAACTGGTATATTGGGGCAACGCAACATTTATAACGATACCGGCGGCTATCCCTGCATCCGTAGCATTACCCCCTTCTTCAAGGATTCTGTAAGCAGCAGCAGTAGCCAAGTAGTGACTAGTAGAAACTGCGTGGGTAGTTCCCGTAATCAAAGGGCGGTACGTTTTCAATCCTATAGACACGGTTGTCCTCCTAGTTTTCCCTATCAACCAAATTTAGCGTATCAATATAAAGTGTAAGATTACTTGCCATTTATTTTTATTTCAAATCAGATAAATTAGGCAGAACATTATTAGCAAGCAACTTCACTGAATTCTCACCAGATTCTCTAGGATCCCATTCATGGCCCATAGCCAGTAATACTCCAAATCCACCGACCTCTCTATATAATTCACGGATCTGCTCCGTCACATCATCTGGGCTACCGACTATCCAAACATTATCTATTAGATATTCAGGGGTAATAGCCTCATCTGGTATATCATCTACGGTTTTAAAGAGGCTCAACGCGTCCATATGAGACATGAGGGGAATGAAATATTCTCTAAAATCTCTCCCTATAGTTCCTTCCAAAACCTCTCGCCGTGCCTGTTCTGTCGTAGCGGCTACATAAACCTCTCTCGCTATCCGCCATTGGCTCCGATCAGGTTTACGACCTGATTTTTTTGCACCCTCTTCTATAGCTTCCCAGTGAGTATTCAAAGTTCCACTAGGAACTAAATTTATGCTCAATGGAATCCAACCTTTCTCTCCTGCATAAACCAGAGTGTCTGAACGCGGAGAAACGCCAGCAACTCCTATAGGAGGATGTGGTTTCTGATATGGTTGCATATGGACACGCAAACCAATTTCAGGGACCGGATCAGGAATGTTAAAATTCCAATGCTCGTGTTTGTAGGCTCCTGGTTCAGGATTTGCCCACATATCCAGTATCAGTTCTATTGAATCCCGAGACATGCCCCTATGCTCTCCTGAATCAGGATTAATACCAAAAACGTCAAAGTCACCCGGAAATCCCCCTGATCCCACACCCCAATAAAACCGTCCCTTCGCTAGATTATCCAATTGTGCTATCCTGTGCGCTATCATAAAAGGATCATGATTAGGCATACAGGTTACTCCTGTACCAAACACGATGTTCTTGGTCCTGGCTAGAGCAGCCGCTATAAACTGGTCTGGTGCAGGTATATTTTCCCAAACACTGGTGAAATGCTCCCCGATCCAAGCTTCACAAAATCCCAAGCTATCCAAGACTTCCATTTGGATCAAGTCATGCTCTAATGTGACAGATATATCTGAACCGGGGGGATGAAGTGGCATAGTAAAATAACCAAGACGCATACAAACCTACCTATGTTCGTAGATTGTTAACTAAGAATAGCACCCAGTACACCCAAGGCTATCATATAAATACGTTACCGATGGTAATCTAGAAAG
>CAJXEF010000268.1 GCA_913052545.1 uncultured Chloroflexota bacterium | reverse complement strand
CGGCATGTCTACCGAGCACTGGTCCATAACAAACGGACATCTGGTATGAAAACTACAGCCTGACGGGGGATTTAGCGGAGAGGGGACTTCACCGCTAATCACTAAATCTTCTCTCTGTGCATCCGGGTGAGAAGGCAGAGACGCTGCTATAAGAGCTTTGGTATATGGATGCTGAGGATTATTAAATAATTGTCTAGTAGGCGCCTCCTCTACCATTTTACCCAGGTACATCACACCCACGTGATGGCTCATATACCTGACAGTCGCCAGATTATGTGCGATCAAAAGGTAGCTTACACCGTATTGCTGTTGAAGAGTTTTCAGTAGATTCATTATCTGAGCCCTGATAGAAACATCCAGAGCCGACACTGGCTCATCCAACACCATTACCTGGGGTTTAAGCGATAATGCTCTGGCTATGGCTATACGTTGCCTCTGGCCACCACTGAATTCATGGGGATAATAATCCCCTTGGAAAGAATGAAGCCCAACATCTCTTAGTAAAACCTCTAACTCTTCCTTGGCTTCAGTTTTAGTCAAGGTTTTATTAGTCAGTAGCGGCTCGAGGATAATATCTCCTACTTTCATACGTGGATTAAGAGAACTCCAGGGATCTTGAAAGACGGCCTGTACCGACGACCGGTATTCTCCTCTGTCCGACCGAGAAAATGTTGCCATATCTTTGCCATTAAATTTCAGTTGACCACCTGTGGGGTGTTCAACCTGCAGGACCATTTTCGCTGTCGTAGTCTTACCGCAACCGGATTCTCCTACCAAACTATAGGTTTCGCCCTGGCGAATCTTAAGAGAAATACCGTCCACAGCTTTAACCTGTCCAATTTCCCGTCTAAGAACTATCCCTTTCGTCACAGGGAAATATTTTTGGCAATCGTCTAGCTCGATTAAAATTTTTGGATCCTCAGCTATAGCCATGCAAACCCCTCTAATTGTTCTGCAATTTCCAACATGTAGCGACGTGCCCAACCCCAACTTCCACCCCAGGAGGAAATTCTTGGTGGCATTTATCCATCACATAAGGACACCTATTAGCGAAAGTACAGCCGGGAGGTAAATCATCTAACGCTGGAGGTTGACCTTCAATAGAATAAAGGAAATCTACTTCTTCATCCACGTTTGGCACCGATTTCATAAGGGCTTCTGTATACGGGTGAGCAGGTTCGTTAAACAGGCTACGTACATCAGCCACTTCGGCTACCCGTCCAGCATACATTACTGCTACCCTATCGCACATCTTAGCCACTATGCCAAAGTCGTGAGTAATAAATATGATTGCCATTCCTGTTTCTTCTTGAAGCTCTTTCAATAGCGCCAAGTACTGATATTGGATAGTAGCATCAAGCGATGTAGTTGCCTCGTCGGCGATCAACAACTTAGGCGCTCCACTGATAGCGATTGCCCCGACTACCCGTTGTCTCATACCTCCGCTCATCTGGTGAGGGAAACTAGACACCCTTAGCTCGGGAGACGCTATCTTAACTTTTTCCAAAAATTGAATTGCCTTGGCTCGTAATCCTGATCCACCTTCATCTGTGTTGGTACGAATTGTTTCGATTAATTGATTACCCACAGTAAACACTGGATTCAAAGAAGTCATCGGATCTTGAAGTATCATACAGATCTCTTTCCCTCTGATCCGTTGCATCTCTGCATTCGTCTTCTGGGTCAAATCCTCTCCTTGAAAAAGGATTTTACCATCGACCACCTTACCGGCTGGTTGGGGTACTAACCCCATGATAGACAACGCAGTCATGCTCTTACCGCTACCAGATTCGCCGACGATACCCAAAGTTTCTCCCGGCATCAAAGAAAAACTGACACCGTCAACGGCTTTCACTACGCCGGTCCGGGTGAAAAAATAAGTTTTCAGATCTTGTACATCTAATATTGGAGCTTGATCCAAAATAAAATCACCACCTTGTAAATTTAAGAACCTAAACTATTCTTATTGCAAGATCTCAAAATTGTGATAATAAGCGTTGTAAAAAAGTTGAGACTAACATAGATAATTGTTTGTATCGTCAGATCCTGAGAATGTAACCATACACTTAATTATGAGGCCCCCAAATCTAGATCACCCCTGATCACTTCCCGTCAAGAGCC
>CAJXEF010000267.1 GCA_913052545.1 uncultured Chloroflexota bacterium | reverse complement strand
GATGGAAACATTGACGTCTCGTTAGGCAGCCAACACAAATGATATAATCCCGGCGGTTAATCAGTAAACAATTACCATATAGGAACTAGCTACCGAGGTGATGCAATTGGGCCTCAAAGCCCTCAACGGCATAAAAGTGTTGGATCTAACCCATTACATAGCTGGACCTTATTGCAGCAAGCTGCTGGCAGATTTTGGTGCTGACGTCATCAAAATTGAGCAGCCCGGAGGTGATCCTACTCGCAATATGGCTCCCTTCTATCATGACGAGAAACACATCGAGAATAGCCTGCTGTTTTTTTACTTAAACACGTCTAAACAAGGCATAACGCTCGATCTCAAATCCAGTGAAGGCAAAGGGATATTTCGCGAACTGGTAATGAAATCTGATGTGGTCATCGAAAATTTCTCCCCACGGGTGATGCCTTCTCTAGGATTAGATTTCGATTCCTTAAAAGAGATCCATCCTTCTTTAATAATGGTATCGATTTCCAATTTCGGACAAACCGGACCCTACAGGGATTACAAAGCTACGGACATCGTAGAGTACGCGTTAGGTGGTTTAATGTATATATTCGGAGGTTACGATAGAGAACCATTAAAACACGCTTATAACCAAGCTCAGTTCAAAGCCGGAACTAACGCAGCATCGGCAACTCTTATTGCCCTATATCACGGTAGAAAGACCAATCAAGGTCAACACATAGACCTATCTATACAGGAATCTGTAGCATCGGCGCTCAGAGATGTGACTAGCAATTTTACCTACACTGGAGCTGTACGGAGACGGCAGCCGAACCACAGCGGAGACCTTACTAGGCTACGAGCAGTATCAGACGGATACATCTTACCTAATCCGGGAATGTCAGCCGGTTTAGACTGGAATAAAGTGGTGGAATTTTTAGAATCGCCTAGTTTAGACGACGATAAGTTTAGAACGGGAACAGCACGACTGGAAAATGCCGAAGAATTAGGCTCTATTTTAGATAAGCTTTTCTCATCAAAAACAAAAACTGACATGTTTTATGCCGCCCACCAGCAGCGATTCATCTACGGGGTAATAGATTCACCCGCAGAAGTCTTGGCTAACCCCCAGAACCAATACAGAAATAGATTCGTTGAAATGGACCACTCTTTGGGAGGGCAAATTACATTCCCAGGAGCACCTTTCAAGATGAGTAGTACTCCGTGGGATGGGTTAACTCCTCCTCCACTACTCGGACAACATAATAAATCTGTATTATCCGAAATGTTAGGTTATACAGAGGACAGATTAAAAGAACTAATATCGGATGGAGTAATCTAACATGTCATCTCCGTTGGAAGGTCTACGGATTGTAGAGATGGGCCAATTAATAGCTATACCTGCTGCTATGAAAATGCTGGCTGATATGGGAGCACAAGTTATACGCCTGGAATCATGTCGTAGACTCGAAAGTTACCGTACTGATTCTTTATTTCAGAACGACGTGACGGGAGATTTTTGGAACAGGGGCGCTAATTTCTACGAGCAAAATCGCAATAAGCTCGGGATCACCCTAGATTTGAACCACCCTACAGGCCTCGCATTACTACGAGAATTGATAAGCGTAAGCGACATATTTGCCGAAAATTTTACACCTCGGGTAATAAAGAATTTCCAGCTGGAATACGATGACCTACGACAATTGAATCCAGATATCATAATGGTATCTTCTACCGGATACGGGTTTGACGGCCCCTGGGCGAATTTCGGCGCCACAGGACCCGCTACAGAAGGTGCCTCAGGTCTGGCATATTCTACGGGTTACAAGAACGGGCCTCCAGTGATGTCAGAGATACCTTACACAGACTATACGGGAGCCGAGCACACCATATTTGCCATCATGACTGCGTTGATGCATAGACAGGCAACGGGGATAGGACAGTTTGTCGACGTCTCGCAGACAGAGACCTCTACAGCTACTATACCTGAATTTTTGATGGATTATACAGCCAATAATAGAGTGATCCCGAGGAATGGCAATCGAGATCCCAATATATCTCCACAAGGCTGTTATCCATGCAAGGGCGACGACAGATGGATAGTCATTTCAATATTTAACGACGAGGAATGGGAAGCCCTGTGTAAAGAACTTAATAGTCCTGAATTAACATCAGATCCAAGATTCTCAAATGTTGAAGGCCGCATCAAATATCACGACGAAATAAACGTACTCATTGCCGAGGTCACTACTCAGTGGG
>CAJXEF010000266.1 GCA_913052545.1 uncultured Chloroflexota bacterium | reverse complement strand
TCCCGTGATGCGAAAACGATTCTTCGTTAAAAGCTTTAAATATTATTTCCATCTGCTCTTCAAAAAGCTCTCTATTCGCATCATTATCGATCACCGGTGCCCCGAATGACTCTACTTCTCTTGACTGATAACCTCTTCCTACGCCAAATATCAGGCGGCCCCCAGTTAGAACATCTCCCATAGAAAAGTCTTCAGCCAACCGTAATGGATGCCACATGGGAACTATATTGAAAGCAGCCCCAAATTTCAGGTTCTGGGTCAAACCTGCTAAATGTACTCCAAGAAGCGTCAAATTAGGAAATACCTCATAGCCTTCCCTTTGGAAATGATGCTCAGCTGCCCAGATACAATAAAATCCTAAATTATCGCAATGCTTGGCTAAAGCAACCGCATTGTGATAACCACCTACAAGCTCTTCATTCGAGTAACGGCGATCATTAGGAGGAGTACCGTTTACTCCAACATTATCTAGATCAATTTGACCTACGTAGAAAACTGAAAACCGTTTAATCATTCCTAGAATCCCCCTTGAAACCTTAATTAGCCCTTACCAACAGTGCCCAATTATAGCATGGGATATTAACGGACAACCCGAGGTCAAATTAATGGATTCTATCTACTACTAGACCAACAGCGGTTCAACTGTTAACTTACTATCCTATCCAGGCGAAATTCCAGGTTAAGACCTATCTATGCTTAGGAGATGATCATGCCTACTATAAAATTGGATCCTGAGCTTAATATGTATTATGAAGATGATAACTATACAGACCCATGGCGCAGTCCGGAGACAATTGTTCTTCACCATGGGAATGCGAAAAATTCTCGCCTTTGGTACGAATGGGTCCCACTACTCTCCAGACAATATAGAGTGATTCGCGTAGACGCTAGAGGTTTTGGTCGCTCGAGTGTACCGGAACCCGGATATGATTGGTCGTTAACAAATTTTGCAAACGATCTTGAAGCTCTGCTGGATAAATTGGAAATCCGTCAAATCCATTTAATTGGGGAAACCATTGGAGGAACGATAGCCCTACAATTTGCATATGATCACCCCGATCGGTTACACACGGTAACTACCTGCACGTCTCCATATAAATTTAAAGGTGTAAGT
Source organism: uncultured Chloroflexota bacterium (assembly GCA_913052545.1). The sequence goes on along the minus strand of CAJXEF010000266.1, from coordinate 1,120 downwards.
ACTTACAAAGAAGGATATAACCTGGTAGAAAAATCAGGCGTCGAAGGATGGGTCAGAGCCACGGCTGATCGGAGATTAGAACCTGAACATTCAGATCCCGCTCACCATGAATGGTATGCACAGCAGATGATACAAACTTCCAAGCACGTTGTTATGGAGACATTAGCATACTTATCTGAACAAGATCTCAGTGATATGTTACCGGAGATACATACTCCAGCATTAGTCTTGGTTGGAAAGAGCAGCACCATGAACACTTCTGACCGAGCACAGGGAATGTCCAATTTGCTCCCAAATTCTAAGTTAATCGAAATAGCTGGTGGCACCGGATATATTCAACACTCATCGCCGGAACTCTGCGTATCTGCCTGGCGCCAATTCTTGGGCGAGATCTCACATTAAAACAGGGATTTAGACTGGCCGCCATCGATATTAACGCAGGTACCAGTCACTAAATCTGCCTTATCTGATGCCAAAAATGCTACCATCTCTCCTATTGGCTCAGGCCAACCAAACCTGCCCATGGGCAGGTTTCTATTAACGAATTCTTCGACTGTAGCGGAGGATTGAGTTTTTTGAAATCTATCCCAAGTACTACCTGGAAAATCAATTGACCCGGGAGCAACACTATTTACTAAGACATTAAACGGAGCCATTTGCAAGGCCAAGTGTTTGGAAAACGCTATCAGGCCGGCCTTCCCAGTCATGTAATCAATCGACCCCCCATGTTCTCTCCCATATATAGAAGATATATTAATTATTCGACCCCATTTTTGATTTTTCATGTGGTCTAAGACCAACTTGGAAAGCCTGACTGCAGACATTAGATTAACTTCTAGTCCCTCTTGAAATTGCTCCATGGTAGTTTCTTGAAAATCAGTAGATCCTCTCCGACCACCGACATTGTTTACTAAAATATCCGGGTGACCCAGAGCATTTAGGGTATCCTGATAAAACCTACCTCCGTCTTCGGTATCTGTCACATCCGCCACTGTTCCACAGGCTTCGTATCTTAGATGATCGAATTCTCTCAATGTGGCATCCAAATCCTCCTGACTTCTCGCACATATGGATATTTTGCACCCTTCTCTGGCTAAAGTTGATGCTATCTGTTTACCTA
>CAJXEF010000265.1 GCA_913052545.1 uncultured Chloroflexota bacterium | reverse complement strand
ATTTATTATGTCAGGTCTCGGGACGAGCAGGAAGAGGACAAAGTCCTGGAACTGTAATCATACAAACTTACGAACCGGATAATTACGCGATAGTATCAGCAGCCTGTCAAGATTATAGAAGAATGTATGATAGAGAAATCCAATCTCGCCTTGATCAAGGTAATCCTCCCTTTAATCAAATAATTCAGTTTCGGTTTCGGCACTTGAATTCAACAATCTGCGAATCCAACGCCAAGAACATCGCGCAAGATCTAAAACAAGAAATTACCAAGCGCGGATTATCCGACATTGAGGTCATAGGACCAGCTCCAGGAACTCCTCAACGCATCCGGGGCTACTACCGGTGGAACATACTAATCAAAGGGCACAACCTGCACCAATTCCTATCTGAAACAGGAATACCTGGCCAATGCCAAATTGATGTAGACCCAGTACACATTCTTTGATCCTGCAGAAAGCTACTTTACAGTTACAAAGTAGCTTTTATATAATCTAATTACCATCCTAAAATCTATCAACAGAGGTAGTTTAGAGTGTCTCTTCTTCCCATGAAACTAGTACCGGACCCTATACTCAGGCAACAAGCAAAAAAAATTAATCCGATCCCTGAAGGTATACGTAAATATACCGAAGACATGATTGAAACTATGCATGATGAACATGGAGTAGGGTTGGCCGCAAATCAAGTCGGATCTCTAAGGAAGGTCGCAGTAATTCAATTGCCCGAATGGGAAGAGGCACTAGTGTTAATAAACCCCGAGATCATTCGTAGGGAAGGGGAGAGAGAAGTAGAAGAAGGTTGTTTAAGCATACCGGGATATAGGGGAACAGTTAAGAGATCCGAGCGAGTTAGAGCTAGGGCTTTGGATCTTAATGGTAAAGTAATTAAAATCAAAGCAGAAGGTTTACTCGCCCAAGCACTAGAACACGAAACAGATCACCTAAACGGTTACCTCTATATTGATCGCCTAGTATCAAGGGAAACTTTTTGGAAAATAACCTACAACACCGATGGCAACTCAGAATACCTTCAGGTGAATGTAGAGAAAGTCAAGGAATCATCGGGGGCTTGATCAACCATACTCATATCCACAATATACCGATGCCTATGTTAGATGTTAGACCGTCATAACAGGAATAGTGCATTCGTCAATTTAACCCGGCTTTCGAGCTATTTTTCGATACACGACTGTTCAGCATACTTAGTCGGCGGATGCCTAAGAGACTCACTGCTCAATAGACCCATTCATGACCTTGATCTGACTACTTCCGAAAGTCCTCATCGATTCGGTCCAGAATTAGCCAAAGCCCTCGGCGGAACTTACGTAAACCTTAATTCCCAACCTGATATTGGCCGTATCATTATTAAAGCGATATTTGACCTAGAGGAATCACCATTAAACTATGATGAGTCCACCCCTCCTCTTACAATTGATTTATCAGAATTTTCAGGTGAAATAACAGACAATCTTATCACTCGAGATTTCACAGTAGATTCTATGGCATTAAACATCCTAGATTGCCAGAATCCCGAATGGCGTGGTTTCATACTAGATCCACTGAATGGGTTACAGGATTTATTTAGTAAAAAAATCCGATCAACCTCACATTCGATATTTATAGCAGATCCAGGTCGGTTACTCAGGGCAGTTCGTTTAGCTGCACAACTTGGGTTCGTAATTGAACCGGATACCGCGATGAATATCAAAACCCATGCAGCTTTAATCAAAAGAGTCCCTGGGGAGCGAATCCGAGATGAATTCCTGAACATTATGGCTGGAGACGGAGCTAAGGCACAATTAGATGTTTTGGATAGATTGGGCATTTTATGTCAAGTCATACCCGAATTGGCTATGACTAAAGGAGTGACACAACCAAAAGCCCATTACTGGAATGTATGGGAGCATCTGCTCCATACGGTGGAGACCGCCGAATTAATAACTAAAGGCCACCAGAATTCCCCAATTTACTCTTTAGCTCCCTGGACACCAGAGTCCGAGACCTATTTTGGTCAGATAGTAAGCGACGGGCATACGCGACGTACAATCTTAAAGTTAACAGCTTTATTACACGATATAGCCAAGCCGCAGACAAAAGCCACAGATGATTCTGGTAGAACCAAATTTTTAGGACACTCGAAGTTGGGGGCTGAAATGGCTACCGCAAGACTAACCGAACTGAGATTAAGCTCCAACGGAATCTCAATGGTAAGCAAAATGATCGAAGCCCATCTCC
>CAJXEF010000264.1 GCA_913052545.1 uncultured Chloroflexota bacterium | reverse complement strand
GTTGGTATACCAGTTGGTAATGTTCGTGTCACCTGGATTAACACCTAAAGAGAAACGGTATTTGTATGTATCTATGCCAGGGATTCTTTTAGCGTTTGTGGCTGGTGTTGCCTTTGGGTATTTAATTCTGTTACCCCCCGCCATGCGCTTTTTGTTGACTTTTAATACTGATATCGCTAGCCCTTTTATATCTATTGGAGACTATATAAATCTAATGGTGAATCTACTTTTCTGGTTGGGAATAGTGTTTGAGACACCGGTAGTCATGTTCATGTTGGCAAAACTGCGCATCGTCACCTATAAAACCTTTGTACGGGGTCGGAAGCTCGCAGTTATCCTCGCCTTTATACTTGGTGCAATGATTACTCCTACGTTTGACCCAATTAATCAGAGCTTGGTGGCAATCCCTATAGTTATGCTGTATGAAATCGGTATATTACTGGCTCGTTTCGCTCGTCGCCGCGAGGAAAGTCTTCCCGTTCGTGCGGGCTGAGTTCACGAGAGGCTGGAAAATACAAAGACCCCACAACAATGCGGGGTCTTTGTATTTTCCAGTTTAAAACAGCAGATCTAGGAATTTTCTTCCTTTTCTTTGACGGCCTCTTGCTCTTCGGATTGACCGCGTTTGAAAGCCCGGATGCCTTTTCCGATGGCTCCACCAATCTCCGGCAATTTCCCTGCGCCGAATATGACGAGGATGATAAACAAGATTATTATTAGTTCTGTAGGCCCTATGCGTGGCATACTTTCCTCCACAGATCCCTTGTGACTTCATCATACTTGAGGCTTCTTTGGAACGCAACAAGCTTGCATGAGCCTCCTTGACGCATCTCTCTACCCTTAACTATACTTCTCTACGGTGTTTCGTGGGGCTGTAGCTCATCTGGGAGAGCGCCTGCTTTGCAAGCAGGAGGCAAAGGGTTCGAGTCCCTTCAGCTCCACCACCTTTTTAGATACGAATTAGCCCTCTGACCAAGTGCCAGGGGGCTTTTTCTATGGGGTCTGACGGCAATACTGAATAAATCTGGGTTACTTGATAACGATGTTGTAACTTTGGCAGAGGTCGCAGGGGTCGGGCTTGGACTAGAGAATACAGGTGTCCCCACCAAATTTCTGCCGAAGTTGCGCAAATGGGTAAGTTTTCTCTGGTCCGTGTACTTTTCAGCAGCATGGAGGGAGACAAGGGTTCGTCGTAAGATAATGCAGAAACAACGAGAAGATTTCAATGTTTCTAATTTGACTATAAAGAGAAAATAGAAGCATGCTTTCTTAGTTCTCAGTAGTAATGATAAGAGAGGATAATAAGACGTTATGATTAAGGCTCAAGGAACAGATTATTTTAGTGTAGTAAATGGTGTGCGCCTTCACTACGTTGATTGGGGAGGTAGTGGTAGGCCTATTCTCCTACTCCATGGATTGCAAGACACTGCTCGAAATTGGGAACACATTGCCCAAGCCCTAACCAAAAACCACCATGTTTATGCTTTAGATGCTCGAGGCCATGGCGAGAGCGAATGGGTATCTGGTCACTATCAATTCGACCAATTTGTGACCGATATAGCAGGTATATTAAAAGCAGTGGATCTGCAGAATGTAGTACTCGTCGGCCATTCTGCAGGAGGGAAATATGCTTTTACCCATACAGCTAATGATGACTCAAGAGTGTCTGGTTTGGTCATTATTGATATGGATCCTGATCCTGTTAATCCAGGATCAGGTAATATGTTTATTCGTTACCGTGAAGAAGGAGATGAATGGCCTGATATTCAATCAGTAGTTGAACGATTAAGATCTCGAGAACCAAATACAGATGAAAATTTTCTCCACTACCTTGCTGAAGTCATGACAAATCCCTTACCTGATGGGAGAAGAGTCTGGAAGAGAGACAGACAAATTGTCCTAGAATACGAGAGACCCGATGCATGGGCGACTCTAGCTAAGATCAAGGTAAACACATTGATTATTAGAGGCGCCAACTCTCCATTACTACGATCAGATGTAGCTGAACGTATGAAGGACATCATTCCTTCATGCAGTTTAGTTGAAATACCAAATGGGGGACATTGGTGTTTAAATGAAAATCCTGATGCAGTCATTAACCAATTGGAAAACTTTATTGAGCAGACCAGACCTTAATCCGGTGACGAATTAATTAGGAGTAATTTTTAGAATAGCCCCCTGATAAGAGAGTCAGGGGGTTATTCTTTGTAGTGCTATACTCACCCTATGAGCAAGGAATTTTTG
>CAJXEF010000263.1 GCA_913052545.1 uncultured Chloroflexota bacterium | reverse complement strand
ATAATGTGGGAAGAGTGGATGCCTAAAGTACCTGTTAGAAGGCCAGATGAATTTCAGGTCAAGCAGGACTATGTTAGAAACATCGATGCCATAGCAACCGCAAAATTTATTCAATCTAGATTTGTGGATGCCTGGTTGGACAAATAAGAAACTCCCGAATTCAGACCTCAATCCCGACCCAGTCTAATCCAACCGATAGATTGGCAAAGGGATTGAGGTCTCATGAAATTGAGCTGACTCTAAGAATCCGATAAAATAACCAGACTTTGGTTATGAAGCAGACACCAATGGTAGCCTTTAGGTATTAGGTAAAGTATATGAGGCAATACATACTTAGAAGGCTACTACTATTACCCCCGACACTGTTGTTGCTCGGGACAATTTTGTTTTTCATGATTCAATCGATCCCTGGAGATGTTGCCTCAGCGCTCCTTGCAGGAGAAGAAAACGCAGTTGATCCGAAAACGATGGAAAAATTCAGGGAAGATTTGGGACTGAACGAACCACTCTTTTTCCAGTATGGGAAATGGCTAGCGCAGACTGCTACAGGAGATTTGGGATATTCCTATTACTTCAGTAAGCCGGTGTGGGATGTCATAAAGCCGAAAATTGAAACGACAGTTACTTTGGCCATATTTGGAATAATAATTGCTATCGTACTAGCATTACCCGCCGGAATATTCTCAGCTCTTTTCAGGGGAAGTTTGTTTGACCAGACCATCCGAACTATCAGCGCAGCAGGAATGGCGGTTCCGGCCTTTTGGCTAGGGATAATAATACTCTTAATTTTATCAAGAATCGTTGGCTGGATGCCTCCTGTAATGCACTATAGTGTCTTTGATAACCCCATAGATGCGTTTCAGAGATACCTCTTCCCATCCTTGATATTAGGTTTTCGATCTGCTGCGGTGATAAGCCGTATGGTCAGGTCAATGATGCTAGAAGTACTGTCCGAAGATTATGTAAGGACTGCTTGGGCGAAAGGTTTGCAACCAAGGTCTGTAATCATTGGCCATGCCCTTCGAAATGCGTTACTGCCGGTGGTAACGATGTTAGGAATGTTATTCGCCACATTGATAGATGGAGCTGTTGTTCTTGAAACAGTATTCAATTTGCCTGGAATTGGTCTTCTTATGGTGGATTCAGTCATCGCCCGCGATCCTGGTATGGTCCTTGGATTGGTACTATCGATAGGAATTTTCATGTTGATATGGATACTTTTAATTGACCTTTCCTACAAGGTGTTAGATCCCAGGGTTGAGTATGACTAGGAAACCTGGATATTAGAGAAAAATGACATTACAAACTGAGTCTAGTAAAAAATCTGAAATACTCAGACATTCCCGGCGTTTGATTCGACAAAACCCAGCCGGAGCTGTGGGTGCCTTCGTGGTTCTTACCGTATTAATAGGCGCAATATTCGCCCCATTTATAACACCCTTTGAGTACGATTCATTTGCCAGTAGCCGATACACCAAACCCATGGGTAATTCGATGGACGGTAGCTTAATGGTACTTGGATCAGATAATTTGGGGAGAGATCAATTTACCCGACTTCTATATGGTGGAAGAATTTCTCTCCTAGTCGGATTCGTCTCACCAATCGTAGGAGTAGCCATCGGAACATTGCTTGGTATAGTTAGTGCTTATTATGGAAAGTGGACAGATTTATTACTTCAAAGAATCACTGATACTCTTTTGATCCTACCTGGTCTTATTATATTAATGACTGTGACCGCCTCTTTTGGTTTCACAATAACTGTGGTGTTACTGGCTCTAGCTTTGTTCAGCATGATCGGTAGCATAAGAGTTGTCCGATCTCACGTATTGGGATTAAGAGGCGCCCAATTTATAGACGCACAAAGAGCGATTGGATCATCAGATCTACGAGTGATATTTATTCATTTGCTGCCGAATACACTACCAGTAACGGTGGTTTTAATAGCAGTTGGAATAGCTGGAGCTATAGTTGCAGAGGCTCAATTAAGCTTTTTAGGACTTGGTATAGCTCCTCCAGTACCAACTTGGGGGAATATGCTAAATGGTGCACAAGCCCGGTTTGACCTTGGACCACATCTGGCGATATGGCCTGGAATTTTCATATCAGTCACAGTCTTAGGACTCAACCTCGTAGGTGATGCTGTAAGAGACATAATGGACCCAAGACTACGAGGAAGACAATAATACAAATCATTTATAAGAAAATTGAAAACTGTTTAGGAGATTGAAATGGCAGATCGAAAACCAAATATAGTATTCATGTTTAGCGACCAGCAACG
>CAJXEF010000262.1 GCA_913052545.1 uncultured Chloroflexota bacterium | reverse complement strand
TTCAATAATTGTATGCCTACAAAATCATATTGAAGATATAGTAATTATTGTGACTTCTGGTGGGGTGGTGGAATGATTAAATTAGATCAGCTGAATAAATATAAGAACGTCGATCCATCTGGTTTAAGGCAGCGTCTGAAAGATTTTCCTGATCAGTGCCAGAGGGCGTGGGAAGATGTCAGACTTGTAAATTTACCGCATGATTGGAAGGATTGCGACCATGTGGTTATATGCGGTATGGGTGGATCGGCAATTGTCGGGGATCTCGTAGGTGATGTAGCGGCTTTGCAACAAACTATACCAGTTACTGTTGTTCGGGGCTTTTCTTTGCCGTTTAGATTGACGAATAAACATCTTGTGATTCTTTGTAGTTATTCGGGCAATACCGCAGAAACTTTAGCCCTTTTTCGGCAAGCCAATCAATTTGAATCAGCGTTATTGGTTGTTGCTGGTGGTGGAGAACTTGCTAGCCTGGCTAACAAATATGGCCATCTGTTTATCAAGGTAAATGCCAATTGTGAGCCTAGAAGCGCTTTGGGATTCAATTTAATGATCGTTTTAGGTGTGCTGTCGAGGCTAGGTCTAATAAATATCAACGAACTCGACGTTCAGCAAGCCTTCACTGCTCTCCGTGAGCAAGTCATGTGCCTATGTGAAGATGTTCCGGAATCCAAAAACTTGGCTAAGCAATTAGCTAATAATTTATCTGGCCGAGCTACCCTGATCTATTCGGGTGGTCTTTTAACCGGTATGGGTCGACGTTGGAAAACACAGATCCATGAAAACGCCAAGGCGATTGCCTTTAATGAAACCCTTCCTGAGTTATTACATAATTCCGTTGAATCATTAGATGCATTAGCAGTAAACGGTCAAAATTATTTTGTTTTGTTAATCCGTCCTCATGAACTTTCTAGTCATCTGATCAAGAGTTATGCGGCTATAGAACAATTGTTAATTAGACAAAGAGTTCAGTACCAAGTGGTTCTAGCAACACAGGATTCACCTTTAGTACAGATATTAAACATGGTAGTTCTGGGTGATTATGTAAGTTACTATATGGCATTGAATCGAGAAGTGGATCCATCTGATACATATTTGATCGATTTTGGTAAATTTTTGACCCAAGGTAATCCGCCGTCTTCCGACTAATGTTATAAAGCTATAACAATCGGATATGATTGTGGGATGTTATTCTAAAAGTGAGTTATTGGCACAATTTTCCGGTAGGTGTTAGAGGTAGTTATATGAAATGGGCTTCTGGTATTTCCGAAAATTCTAATCTTGGAGATGCGTTAAACGAATGTATCTCCGAAATCCTTGAGCAAATGGATGCCACTAATCCCGATTTGGCAATGGTATTTGTTTCTTCGCATTATCAACAGGATATACCTAATTTATCGGCCCAGGTTGGGCGCGCATTTGACTCAGCTCTGATCATGGGTTGTTCTGGTGGGGGGATCATCGGGAATGGAAGAGAAGTTGAACAAGAGCCAGCCGTATCACTCACTGTAGCCAGTCTTCCTGGCGTGAAACTTAACGGTTTTCATATAGAAGGGGAAGGTCTTCCTGATTTGGATGCCGGTCCAGATAAATGGGAGGATTTGGTCGATGTTACGGCGTCTGAAAAGCCCCATTTTATTTTGTTAGCCGATTCTTTTACTTTCCCTGCACAAAATTTACTTCTCGGCCTGGATTTTGCGTTCCCACATGCGTCAAAGATCGGAGGCTTGGCCAGTAGTAACCAAGAACATCGTCAAAACAACCTGATGTTAGGTGACCAAACTTACACATCAGGTGCTGTAGGTATTTCCATGACAGGGAATATTGCCTTGGATACTGTTGTGGCCCAGGGTTGTCGTCCGATTGGTCAACCAATGCGCATCACCCAATGTAAGCAAAACATGCTGGTTGAATTGGACTCTCAAACTCCAGTAGCCGTACTCAGAGAAGTGTTTTCCGGGTTGTCCGAAAGAGATCGAGGGTTAATGAGACACTCTCTATTTTTGGGCGTAGTCATGGACGAATTCATTGATGATCCGGTACAAGGAGATTTTCTTATCCGGAATGTAATGGGTATGGATGAATCTAGCGGGATGTTAGCGATAGGCGAGACGTTGAAAGAAGGTCAATTAGTTCAATTTCATTTAAGGGATGCAGACACTTCTACTCAAGATTTGGCAGCGGTTTTAGAGCGTTATGCCGGGGAGAATAGAGAAAACCGGGCTCATGGTGCACTCTTGTTTTCTTGCCTGGGTAGAGGTAAATATCTTTATGGCCGATCAGACCATGACT
>CAJXEF010000261.1 GCA_913052545.1 uncultured Chloroflexota bacterium | reverse complement strand
CCAGAGTTGACAGCCGTAACAGTAACGGGAGCTATTATTAATCCAAAACCTAACCCAACGATTATCAAATGTATGCTCATCAGAGGGTCTTTGATGTTTTGGTCCCAGTATTGCATTAGTAGAAGAGCGGTACCGCACATAACCAGAGCTGATATTGATGGGATTCTTCGGTCAAGTTTTTTGGTTAATATACCCCCAAGAACTGCTCCAACAGGTATGGCTATAGTCAGGCGTGAAAGAATCAATCCCCCTTCCATCGGGGATTTCATTAAAACGGTATTTGCCATTAGTGGAATCGTTACCAGCGCAATCATCAAGGCTGCACCGTAAAGTATATTGACGATGTTGGAGGCAATAAATTCCATGTTTCTAAAGAGACTTAGGGGAATAATGGGATTTGATATTCGCGCTGCTAGGAAAGGGTAGCACCCTAGGCAAACTAGCCCTAATGTAAGGTAAATATATACCGAACTACTGGATTCCCCCAAAGAGGAACATCCCAGTGTTATTAGACAAAGGGCTCCTGCTATCATCGTTGCCCCAACGTAATCTATATTTCCTTTAGCTCGTTTGCTGTTGGGAAATGACAGGAATATTCCCAGCAAAACCACGATGGCAACGGGCACGTTTAACCAAAATACCCATTGCCAGTCCAGCACCTTAGTCACTATTCCTCCCCAAATTGGTCCTACGACTGCTCCCATCTCGGCCGCAGCACCTATTAGCCCCATCGCCATAGCCCTTTTTCCAATTGGATAGATGTCCGCAACCATCGCTATCGACACAGGGATTAGAGCTCCTGCCCCGACTGACTGAACGATTCTGGTTGATACTACCCATTCTACGGTTGATGTTGCGGTAACAATGGAATCTAAATAAGTACCAAAATATGAATTTCGCAGGGTCTCGGAGTCTGTGAGCCAGTACATTGACCCTGTCATTGCGGTTCCAACTGAGCCGAGCATGAAAATTATCATTCCCACGGCGTATATATGTCGTCTGCCAAACATGTCGGACAATCTACCCATGATAGGCATAACAGCAATATATCCAAGTAGGTATCCCGTAATTGTCCACGAGACTTGATTCAATTCTGTCACGCCAACGTTAAGGTCTTTCATAATGCTGGGAATAATTGTTACGACCACAGTTTGATCATCCGCCGCGAAAAACACGCCGGCTATTATCGCGACCATGGCCCATTTGTGAGGCTTTTTTATGTTTGTTGACAGATTCAAAGGTTATTTGATTTCCGGAGTCGCTATTTCCAGAACCTCATCGAATCTGGATATTTCTAAAACTCTGATCATCTCATCCGGGTCCATTTCACTAATTCTTCCTACTATTTCGGCTCTCGTAATCACGAGTGAGTTACTGTCGATCCAGACCGTTAAATTGGCTTCTTCATTTAGAGTGTCCTGGAAAATATAGTCGAATGATGATGCAGCTATTTGTCCTGAAATCTTGAAAAATCCATCTCTTGAGGTAAGTAAGGTAGGTCCAGACAGGCCGTCAAGAATAGATGTAATCATCTTGTCGGGGTCCAGGAAATCGAATGGATTGGATCCTTCAGGCCAGACTTGCCATTTTTGTGTTAGTGGATCTCTTAGATATGTTGAATCTTTTGTTTTGACGATACCAGCCGACACAGGGATGTTGCCAAAGAGGAGGTTACTTTCTAGAGATATACCGTTACCCCGACTCACTGACCCTAATGCACTCACTAAAGTTAATGACTGGTCTATTTTTGATCCATTTCCCATCCGGTGAGATAGGCTGAATTGATAACTTTTGAGGGACGACATAGACTTTGTAGAGTCTGCCAGGATATGGATGGGGCTGAGGGTTGGTGTGGATGTGGATATCAATAAGGTTTCTTTACTTTTGGAACAAGCATTTGAGAAACTCACAGAGAATATACTGAGTAATAGTAGGATGTACATATAGCGGATATTCATCGGGGCCTGCATATATATTATGTATTCCCCTAAATAAAAGAGCCCTGCTTTCTTAGCAGGGCTCTTTTATTTAGACCTGTGATTCTCTTTCTAGAGATTCATCTCATCTATTGTCGTCTACTCTTAGCAAGCAGAAGACCACCAACTCCTACAAAACCCAATCCGATTAGCATGGATATTTGCATGAAGGAGGCTAAAATTCTTTCGCCCACACTCGGAAGTCCAAGATCAAGAATATGTGTCGTAGCTTCAGGTTCTTCCACTATTTCCTCAGTTACCTCAGTTACCTCAGCTGCAGGAAGTGGGCTTGCTGTAAGAGAGAAGTTTGCCATGTCTCGAGCAGCTGTGTA
>CAJXEF010000260.1 GCA_913052545.1 uncultured Chloroflexota bacterium | reverse complement strand
GTTTTTGGGAATGCGATTACGTCTCTTATTGATTCTGAATTTGTCAGTATTGTTAGCAGTCTGTCTATCCCGGGTGCTATTCCCCCATGTGGTGGAGCACCGTATTCAAAAGCTTCTAATATGTGTCCGAAGAGGTCTTGCACTTGTTGAGTTGAGTATCCTAGAACACTGAATATTTTTTCTTGGAGGTCTCTCTGGTGAATCCTAATGCTGCCACTAGCTAATTCGGACCCGTTACATACCAGATCATAGGCTTGAGATTTTATAGATCCTAAATCATCGCTATCCAGAAGATGTTCGACGCCAGGGCTTGGAGATGTGAACGGATGATGTGAAGAATCCCAGCGACCGGTTTGTTCATCCCATTCAAATAATGGGAAATCTGTAACAAATCCGAATGCCAATAAATCGGAGTCAACTAGTTGGTGTTTATCAGCCATATATGATCGCATCAAGCTGAGCCAATTATTGGTATCCTTTGACTTCCCGGCCATTAAAAGTATTAGATCGCCTGGATTGGCCCCCATGCGTTCTGAAACTCTTATACTCCATTCTAAAGGCATTTTTATTCCGGGGGATAGCAGAACTGTGTCCTCAGTTAGGTTTCCAGATTCATCAGTTTGGAGCCTTATGTGGCTCATTCCTCCGGCGCCGTACTCTTTTGCTGTTTCTTCTAGTCTCCGCATATCTGAGCCAGAGTAATTCGATTGAGAAGGTACCGCAAACCCCTTTATGATACCGCCATTATCTATAGTGTTAAGAAAAACTCTAAAGTCTGTTTCTTTGGCGAGGTCAGTAATGTCCGTCATTTCTAGCGCATATCGCCAGTCAGGTTTGTCGCTACCGTATTTCTCCATAGCTTTAGCGTAATCCATACGTATAAACGGTTTTATAAGCTTTTTTTCTGGAGAGATGGATTCTATCATCCCGGTATATAAATCTTCGGTCAATTTTAAGATGTCTTCTTGTTCTACAAAGCTCATCTCAAGGTCAAGCTGAGTGAATTCGGGCTGTCTATCAGCTCGCAAATCTTCGTCCCGGAAACACCGGGCAATTTGGAAGTAGCGTTCTATACCGGCAACCATTAGGAGCTGCTTTAATTGTTGTGGTGATTGTGGTAGAGCGTAGAAGCTCCCTTTTTGCATTCTGCTAGGTACTAGAAAATCACGGGCACCCTCGGGAGTGCTTTTGATCAAGATAGGTGTTTCAATTTCAAGAAAATCATTGGAATCTAGGAAATCTCTTATGTATTTAACTACTTTGTGACGTATAGTTAGATTCTTTTGCATTATCGGACGTCTTAAGTCCAAGTACCTATATTTCAGTCTAAGGCCTTCATCAGCTTCCAAATCATCAGTAATGTAAAAAGGAGGAGTTAGGGAAGAGTTTAAGACTGTGACAGTCTGAGCTATAATTTCAAATTGGCCAGTAGGCATATCAGGGTTTTCGGAGCCAGGGGGGCGGTGTCCCACGGTTCCTCGAACATGGATTACCCATTCATTCCTTAATTGGTCCGCAACATCGTACGCTTCGGGTGATAATTCAGGATTAAAGACGATTTGCACTATCCCGGATCGATCACGTAAGTCCACAAATATGATACCACCGTGATCTCTACGCCTACTTACCCAACCTGATAAGGATAATGACTCTCCTACGCGGCCCTCTCGAATATCCCCACAATTTACATTTTTTAGTTCCAAAGTTTCCTCTGCTTTAAGTTCATACTTACAAGATCCTTACCCATGGTTGAAGGGCGTTTTCTTTCAGTTATTTCTTGAAATAGGGTTTGGTGATCGGACCTAATCAATGTCAAAACATCCTGTGACGGTAACTAACTAACGGTTGTTTAGATGGAGAAACGTTTAAATATATCGTTTTGATCTGATTTTGAAACAGATAACAAGGAGTTTATTTGCTCCTGGATGTTAACCGGATCCTGCACTGGAGGCATACAGGTAGAAGCATAGCAAACAACCGCCTGCGCTTGTCCCACATAATTGGAATCCAGCAAAGGTTTAATCAGTAATTGTCGCACATTAGTGCGCCCAGCCGCTTTTAAAAGTTCCAAAGTAGATTTATCCGAAGGACGGCCTTCTACAGTAATTTCGACCTGCGGATTAAGAAACCGCTCCTGTAGTAGCCCGTAACTAGCAGCATATTCGCCATAGTCAGCATAGGTCTTTGTGAACGCACTTAATGAATCATTTACGATCTCGTGGTAAGCGTTATCAAGAGTCGCATTATAAAGCTTTAGCAACCCTTCTATGGCTAACAAATTATCCGGAAGAGGTTTTTCCCGTAACTTTA
>CAJXEF010000259.1 GCA_913052545.1 uncultured Chloroflexota bacterium | reverse complement strand
GTCATGGATGAGTGGTAGCAAGGGCAGGACTCGGACCTGCGACCTTTGAAATATAAGGAGGACCAGGAACTGTTCATCTAGTGCCATATTTTCCACCCTGTTAATGATTTCGTACCGATAATCCGTACCGGAAGGCGTAAAACTTTGAATTAATATAAATTCGTCGGGTATGATGTTTTGGGTTTGAAAAATAAACCTCCGCAATACTGAATTATGTTGGGAATAAAATGGCAGATTACGAAATAAAAAATGTTGAGTGGGATAATGCCATAGACGCAATAGAGGAGTGCTATTCACTTGGCTGGACCGATGGTTTGCCTGTTGTCCCACCGGAGCAATACAGGGTTCAAGAGTTTATAAATTATGTTCAACGCGAGCCAGATGAGATTTTAGGAGAGGTGCCAGAAAGGAGGAGGCAGGTTTCAGTGTTGAAGGCAGCAGCCAATGCTGTCATGGCTGGCTGTCTTCCAGAATATTTTCCTGTGGTGGCCGCTGCTACTGCCGCGATGCTGACTCCTGACTTTAATTTGATAGCACCTTCTTCCAGCCAAGGTGGTGCCGGTATTCTAGTAGTTGTTAATGGGCCAATTTCGCGTGAAATCGGTATGAATTCAAAGGATAATCTATTTGGTCCAGGAAATAGGGCGAACGCTACTATAGGGCGAGCGATCAGGCTGATATTGATGAATGCGTGTGGGGCCATTCCTGGGTTATTTGATAGGACCAATATTGGGCATCCAGGAAAATATACTTACTGTATAGCTGAAAATGAATTAGAGACTCACTGGGATCCATTGCACGTGGAGAGAGGTTTTAAGAAAGAACAGAATGCTGTTACAGTTCTTGCAGCCTGGGAACCGAGACAAGTCAGATCTGCTTCGGACAAATACGCAGCACTAGATTCTCTGATTGATGTAGCTTCAACATTGGGGACATCACTAGCAAACGATGATTCAGTTGCCGGCAATGGATCTTTGGTAAGGCAGGGACAGTTGATGATTACCTTTGCCGGCGCGTCTGATTTTTGGAAGGGATGGAGTAAGGACGATGTTAGAGAGTACATATATCCGAAGATACGAAGATCTGTTGGAGATTTGAAACGTGTGCAAGCCATAGCTGGTGAGTATCAGGATGGAGATGATGAAAAATATGCCCTATTGGTACCAGCTCCAGAGGATATACTAATGGTTTATGCTGGTTCCCCTCAGGCGACAGGATATCGAAGTGCTGTTATACACAGTGAATTGCCCAAGGTATCATCTACAGCTGTGACTTTAGAGATAAAACACTCTGTATAGAGTTAATATAAGGTTAAAATTTTAATAGGAGGTAGAAATGACAACGGTAGAATCAGGGATGCACAGGCTAGTGGATCCCACTACATCCGCCATGGTACCGGACTTCAAACTGTCAAACAGACTACTAAACTTAAACAATAAAAAAGTTGGTTTGATCGATGACGCCAAAGAAAATGCGAAGGAATTACTTGAGGAATTTGCCTCGGTATTAAATGAACAATATGGGGTGTCATGTCAGCTCTATCACCAAAAACCCTCCGCGGGGAAACCGACAGAGCCGGCCATCATTGAGAAGATTTCCGAGGAGTGTGATTTTGTAATTGTCGCCATTGGCAGTTGAGGTTCTTGTAGCGCGTGCAGTGTGCACGACGGAATCCATGTCGAGAAGGCAGGTACTCCTTCAGTAACGATATGTACTGATGTTTTTAGGGTCACGTCCGAATCAATGGCGGAAATGTGGGGAGCTGAAGAGTATGAGATTGTCTACACCGAACACCCTATATCAGAGCTAGACAGATCAGAACTGCGGTCCAGGTGTGAAGAAATGTTACCTAAGGTGATATCTGTCCTCGTTCAATGATTTTGCTTGACCACCACCATAAATACTGAGGCCAAAGCCTGAGTCATATGTAAATAGTGGTGGGGCAAAAACTCGAACCTGCGACCTTTGGGTTTTGAGGAGGACTAGGAAGTGTTCATCTCGTACCATATTTTCTACCCAGCCACAGGAGTTACCCTCTCCTGTTCATTTAGTGCAAATAAATCCATATTGTTTTGAATAGTTTTCCGGTTTTATTTCCGGTGGGGTTTTATTAGCCGCTTTCTTTTCTCAGGTCTATTTCATTATTGTCAGGGAGTAGTTGGGGAAAGAAAGATTAGATGTCGATGCCAAGCAGTTTGATAAATGATTTTTTTTGCTCTTCGCTCATCTCATCAAAAATAGGAACCAGCATCTCGGTCACTGGAAAATCAGAAAACTCCGGAGATGAGGTCTGCATAGATGCCGCGATATTGTGAAGTCCATTGCCT
>CAJXEF010000258.1 GCA_913052545.1 uncultured Chloroflexota bacterium | reverse complement strand
CAATCGGTAAAAAAGTTCAATGTATTGTTCGCCCATATGTTTGGATAAACCATATGGGCATAAAGGGATTATTGGAGTTGTTTCCGTGCACGGGATTACATCTGGATCACCATATAATGCCCCTCCTGTCGATGAGTAAATGAATCGATCAATCCCGTAAATTTTGCATGCCTCCAAAAGTCGGAGAGTGCCAGTTACATTTATCTGACAATCTTTAAAAGGATCTCTAATGGATTCGATCACACTGGTTTGGGCTGCCATATGAAAGACAATCTCTGGTTGTTCACGATGGAAAACCTCTCGTATAGATTGCAAAGTTATATCTGTGTGATGGAAAGTTGCTGAAGGGTTGATGTTCCTCAATTTGCCTGTGCTAAGATTATCCGCTATCACTACCTGATGACCTTCTTCGATAAGACGATCGACTAAGTGTGAGCCGATAAAGCCTGCGCCACCTGTTACTAGGATTTTTTTTGCTTCTGTCATCGATACCGCCGAAAATATTTTGCTGAAATATCTTACCATCTAATGATAGATGTTATGTAATGATACCCGTCTGACGTTCTATACTGAAGTGGATTTTGACCTTAAGCCTATATTTAATAAAATCTGAGGCCTGTGTAAGGGACATGTGTGAACAGTTCTCAACTAGGAGCTGATATATGGAGCAGTGGCTGACATGAATGGTGTTCCAGACAATTTCGATCTCTATTTAAACGCTGAGTCTATAGCGGATATTGTAGTCAGAATGGCAGAAGAATTAGATGCGGATTGCCAGGGGGTTTCGCTGACGGTGATAGGCATATTGAAAGGGAGCTTTGTTTTCTTGGCTGATCTATTGCGGGCAATTCGGACTCCGGTAGACAATGTGGAATTCCTCCGTATATCAAGTTACGGGCCAAATACAGTCAGTTCAGGTGACCCGGAGAGGTTAGATGAATTGCCTAATATAGTGATTGAAGGTAGGCATTTATTAGTTGTAGAAGACATTATTGACACAGGATTCACTACGGATAAAGTTATAAGATATTTGGGAGAGAAAAATCCCGAATCCCTAAGACTTTGTTGTTTATTAGATAAATCCGAACGCCGTCAAATTAATGTTGATGTGGATCATATTGGTGCTACGGTGCCAGATTTATTCTTCGTGGGATATGGTCTAGATCTGGATCAAAAATTTCGTCAACTTGCCAATATTTACTCAATTAGCTAATAACGGGATATGACAGGCAAATATAGATTTACGTGATGGATTGAATGACGGTATGATACAGTCGTCAAAAATCAGAAGTTCTTGGGGATGACACGAAGAATCCCATGAAAAGGAGTTTTGTTCATGGTTGAACGGATAGGGTTTATCGGCCTTGGTATTATGGGTAAACCGATGGCCCGTAATTTGATGAAAGCTGGCTATGAGGTCACAGTCTACGACATCGTGGGTGAAGCAGTAGAAGAGCTTGCAACCGATGGGGCGAAGACAGCTCCTTCATGTGAGGAAGTAGCGGCAGTTACAGATACTATTATCACCATGCTCCCGGATTCAGCGGATTCTGAAAAAGTGATCTTAGGTCCTGGGGGAGTTTTGGAAGGAGCAAGACCAGGTTCGATAGTAATCGATATGAGTTCTATTGCTCCTTCGGTATCCCAGAAAATATCAGCCGAATGCTCTAAAAAATCTGTGGAGTTTCTCGACGCTCCAGTTAGTGGAGGCGAGCCTGGTGCCGTAAATGGTACTCTTGCCATCATGGTTGGAGGAAATCAGGATATATTTGATAATTGTAACGATCTGCTTAACGTGATGGGCGCTAATGTAGTTCTGACAGGGGAGGTGGGTGCAGGTAATATTACTAAATTAGCTAATCAAATAATAGTGGCAGCTAACATAGAAGCCCTCAGCGAAGCTTTTGTTTTGGCTCAAAAGGCAGGTGTAGATCCAGAAAGGGTATTTAACGCCATTCGAGGTGGTTTGGCCGGGAGCTCAGTTATGGAAGCCAAGGGCCCAATGATGCTTGATCGAAATTTTAAAGCTGGTTTCCGTATCAGTTTGCATCAAAAAGATTTAAGGAACGTTTTACAGACGGCTCAGGAGTTAAATGTGCCACTCCCCGTCACTGCGCTCGTTCAGCAGATGTTGGGATCATTGGTCAATGATGGAGAGCAGGATTCAGATCATTCAGCAATCTTGCATTTTCTTGAGAGATTAGCGCATGTTGAGGTGAATAAGGGAAGCTAATTCCGCATAATTAATCTAAAGCACAATAGGTAAACCGTGCCTCTTGTTAAGGTATTAAAACCGTCCGAGGTATTGGTTAATTTGTTAAGGATATTCGG
>CAJXEF010000257.1 GCA_913052545.1 uncultured Chloroflexota bacterium | reverse complement strand
CCTCATGATGAGTAAGTACCCGAGCTAATATTCAGATTCGGGAAGGAGTAATTTACCCGGTGCCTGTCCGTACCATTAGAAAGGGACAAGGAGCCGGGCTTTTTGAGCACTTTCCGTTTTTGGAAGGCTATGGAGAAAGGGATTACATCGGTCTAGGACCAGCTAACGTGAGCCCGCTATGTTGGGTTGACTCGAAACCCCTGAAGATCAAATTCCAACTCGATACCTTTAGCCTGGGCTAGCACTTTGAAATCGCCATACTCTTCGGAATCCACCAGAGTCATCATGGCAATGCGGTTTAGCTCAGTTCGGGCGGGAGATAGACCTAGCGTCTGAAGCGTATTGAGGAACGAAGAGAGGCCAAGCAATTCTAGGAACTTGTTCTGTGTAGTGTAACCCACTGTGGTAAGACCATACTGATGCCCTATTTCCATCAGCGAAGTGAAGTCTACCTGGCAGGTAATATCTTGTTTCCCGAGGTGCTGGTACGGGTCGCTGATGGCCGCATGTCTATTGTAGCAGACCAATGTACCCTGGTTATTTTGAGGTGAGTACAATTCACTGGCAGTATCTCCGTAATCTATGGTGAGAATAAACCCGCTGCTTAAGGTCTTGGAAAGTTGGGCAGTCCAGTCTTCGATGGCTAGATTTATCTCACCCCTATATCCTTCAGTGAGTGATAACCCTAAGTCGCTTATCCTCTGTGGAATGAGTGGGGAGGAGGGTTCGTCAAGTACTTCGGTGAGACCAGAGTCTGATAATGTAACAAATACCTCTTGGATTCTACCGTTTTGGATGGCGAATCTGTGTACAGGGAAGTTATCGATTAACTCGTTATAGAGGATACAGCCAACCACATTTTGGAAGGCCTGAAGTCCATTAGCCTTAACTCGGTGAATTTCTGAGCCGATATCGTTATGGTATGGATATATCTCATCCTCAGTCCCGAGTTCAAAGTCGATGAAAGGGCTAGGAAATTGCACTCTGCAAGGCTGATAATCTATGGCTATGTAGTAAAGAGCTTCGGAGAACCGGGGATTCATACGGTAACAGGAACGTACAATCGATTGGGCTAAAGTGTCCCCTGCAGATCCAACTTCGATCACATGAAAAATTGGAGGTTCTTCTAAAACATGCCACATCTGTTCCAGTTGGCGCGCGATTAGCGACCCGAAAACCGGGTGGCTAGTGGGAGAAGTCGTAAAGTGCCTGTTGATGTTGGTTTCCTCTGAAGAATAAAACCCACCTTTTGAGGAATATAGGCAGGTTTGCATGAATTGTGCGAATGTAATTCGCCCCATTCTTCGAATAAGGTCATTAATTTCTTGGTAAACTGGTGATTGCAACATCAATATTCTTAAGAATGACTACCTTTCCCGACCAGATTCTACTAGGTATTGTTCGGTCATGATACTCTAATAGCCTAACCATAACATTTATACGATTATGTCGGTTTGGCTTGATCGGTAACTCATGGTATGTTTTCCCAACCGGACGTTTAAATAATATTAGGAGGTAAGAAAATGGCTGGAATATCTAAGACTGTTATTAGTTTGCAACCCGGTAAGATGGAAGAAGTAACTAAATATATCGACACGCAGTCGGGATTAGTGACCGAATTAAACGGTATAGTTGGATTTGCGGTGGCTGTGACTGGGGAAGATGAGATCACAATAATTGGAGTTTATGAGAGTAGTCAAAATGCTCGGGACGCATCTGATACAGTCCAGAAAATATTTTCCGAAATGGCACCCCTGGTAGCCTCTCCGCCGGATAGAGATGTGTATTCGGGTGTATGGTTCCCATCTAAATAGCTTATTCGACATATTCAATAAAAACGGAAAGGACGGCAGGCTCCACAACCCATTACCGTCCTTCAACCTTTACTACCAGCCTGAATAGATGAGCGAGGCTTGACCTTGACGCTAACTACTCATCAAATTCTGATGTTCCTTCAATGCCCTGCCTTGTATTTAATGTCAACGTTTGACTTGGAACATCTTGCTGAGGATCAGGGCCATATTTATTTGTGTTGGTTTCTCCTCTTTTGGCAGCCCATACGAGCAGAATTATCACTGGGACAGTCATTGGTATAATCAGCAATAAAATAAACCACAACCAAATCCCCATTACGACCAAAAGTATAATTGGTATAATTAGTAAAGAACTAAGCCACATTAATAACCACCAACCACTCTTGTTGATGTCGTGTAGTCTCCTGACACCCAACGCAAGGCTGGGAATTAATGTGGCGAGTTCGAACAATCCGCTAAGAACCCCATTTTGATTTTCATAATCATATGTACCGATACCCCTGTCAATGAGAGTCAATGGGATACCGGCAAGCACTATAAATAATACCCACCACCAATATTCAGA
>CAJXEF010000256.1 GCA_913052545.1 uncultured Chloroflexota bacterium | reverse complement strand
TTAAATAACCATGACAGACTAAAGACACAGCGCCAGTTGGAGTCCCAAAGGTAGAAGGATTTGTTTATATTGCCGGATATCAGCCATTCATAACTGGGAAGCTAATCCAGGTTGATGTCCGGCTAAGTACGCGTGCTTAAAATAAGAACTTCCATAAACAATTCCATTAAAAAACTTAGTTACGATTTTTGAGTCTATAGATAATGTCTACTAACAAACCAATCATTAGAGCTATATTGGTCTCAGTTTTAGTCCTCACATTTGGATTGCCGTATTTAATACCACATTCAGAAGCCGTAGCTCAAAATGCTGGGACAGAAGATTACGTAGTTCAGGCGGGATCCTATGAACTTCTAGTGAAATCTGATCCATCACAAATTTCGCTTGGTACAGTTAGTTACGAAATCTTGATAATCAACTCGGATAACGCTGAACCTGTTAAAGATGCACGGGTAATCATAAACCTGATTCATGCAACAAATGGAGATGAAGGTTGGGCCAGTGCATTACACCAACCCGGTGCCCCTGGGACTTATCTCGCCACGGTTCAAGTTGAAAAATCCGGCATTTGGTTAAGTAGCGTAGATGTGTCAAGCGATTTGGGTAGAGTTGAGATAGACACGCCCCAAGTATTAGTACCGGAATCACGGACGACCCTTGCCGGTAGTCTAGTGTTTCTGGGTGCTTTTTTATTTATTATACTCGGAACTTTTTATGTGATATGGAGTAGTAAAAAAGCGGTTAGACGACGGGGTACCGGAAGTGAAAATTAGCTCTTTTTCTAAATTGACATCAATATTTCTAGGTATCGGGTTCTGGATAACGATCACCTCAACCGCAGAGGCACACGGGGGAATAGAACCGGGCCAGAATTTGCTTTTAGCATGGAACACAAACCCCTTGCCTAGCTTAGGGCTATTTCTTGCGGCCTATATGTACATTAATGGGCTTAATCGTTGGAGTCACCCTAGCCATCCGATTTCCAAATGGCAGCGCATCTCGTTCTTTTCAGGTCTCATAGTAATTTTCTTAGCCCTACAATCACCGATAGACCCGTTGGCCGAGCACCAGTTCTCGATACACCAGGTCCAACATTTATTATTGCGAATGATTGGCCCTTTACTTGTTTTATCGGGCGCACCCCTAACGCCCATGCTAAGAGGTGCGCCTCCATGGTTTTTACAAGGGATTATTAAACCCATCGTACGAGTTTCGATATCTCGTAAAGTTTACGGATTCATTACCAACCCGGTGTTAACTACCATAGTATTTATCGCGACAATCTACCTATGGCAGGTCCCTGCCGCTCACAATATGGCTGTTAGAAGCGATTTAATCCATTCTGGTATGCATATCACCATGTTGATCTCGGGTTTTATGTTTTGGTGGTTAGTAATTGATCCGAAACCGCATAGATCCAGGCTCCATTTTGGATTAAGAATACTCTACTTGGGCTTGATAGTAATTCCAAATACAATTTTAGGAGCCAGTATCACCTTCAACAGTAATCTACTCTACAATGCTTATCAGGAATTTCCCCAACCTCTCGGGTTATCCCCTTTGATAGACCAACAACTTGGCGGGTTAATTTTGTGGGTTTTCGGAGACATGATGAGCATATTGGCCGCAGGTATAGTAATGATTTTGTGGTATAACAAAGAACAGGAGTTACAGCAGGCTGACTCTTAGGCAAACTGACATTCAAGGCCTCTCTGTTGTCCGATTGTCGAAGATCTACGTTACAGTGTACCTGTTATATTCTTTTCCAAGTATCTCAAGACTTTCGAAAGGCACTCAGGCAGGAGATGATTAATGAACAAAACGTTAGACCGCCCAGAGGTCAAGTTTGACTGGTTTATCCCTATAGATGGCGACGGTGAGCATGCAGGCACCAAACTAGCCGAGCGGCCTCCCAGCTTTGAATATCTATCTCAAGTTGCCAAAACAGCAGAAGAACTAGGTTTTTATTCCCTCCTAATTCCAACCAGATTTGCCAATGGTCTTTTTTCTGAGGATCAACCATTGGCTGAAACCTGGACAACTGCCACCGCCCTAGCTGCAGTTACCAATAAGATACGTTTTTTAGTAGCTGTACGACCAGGTTTTATTTCTCTAGGTCTATTCGCCCAAATGGCCGCTGCCCTACATCAAATCTCTAATGGCAGGTTGGATATCAACATAGTACCAGGAGGAATCCAAAACGATTTTGAAAGGGTGGGGGAAGTGAGTGATCACGCCACACGTTACCAGCGCGCAGAGGAATTTATTGAGGCGTGCCGGTCTTTATGGAAAGGACCTGGTCCAATCTATTATGAAGGTCAATTTTATCGGCTTGACGGG
Source organism: uncultured Chloroflexota bacterium (assembly GCA_913052545.1). Next base: position 86 of record CAJXEF010000256.1, on the reverse strand, counting down.
GCTTTTTGTTCACCGTCACCCGGCGATACCGGACCCAAATTTTATCTGGGTGGGGTCTCTGAGCGGGCCATGGGATTGTCATCTCG
>CAJXEF010000255.1 GCA_913052545.1 uncultured Chloroflexota bacterium | reverse complement strand
CAGGCCACACAGACGAAGCCACCAAACTAAGAGATGGTGGCGTGGACGGCATAATCATAGAAAATTTTGGCGACGCACCATTTCGTATTGGACAAGTGGATCCAGAAACTGTTGCAGGAATGACCTTGGTTACACCTACCCCCTCAGGAAACTAACTGATCTACCTTTGGGTATCAATATCCTTAGAAACGACGCCCATTCCGCCCTGGCCGTAGCTACCGCAACTAACTCGCAATTCATCCGGGTAAATGTTCATTACGGTGTGATGGCAGCAGACGAAGGGATAGTTGAAGGGCAAGCATTCGATACATTACGTAGGAAGAGGCTATTAGGGTCAGATATAAAAATTCTCGCTGACGTATTGGTAAAACATGCTATACCCATGGGGCCTTCAGATTTAGGGTTGGTGGCAAGAGAAACTATCAATCGTGGCCTGGCGGACGGCCTGATTGTCAGTGGGCAAGTTACTGGCATGGAGACAGATATCGCGGATGTCGAAAAGATCCGAAAGGCGGTCCCCGATAATTTGCTGCTGATTGGAAGTGGATCTAATCCTGATAACGTATCCGGGCTTTTAAAACATGCTGACGGTGCTATAGTTGGGACCTGTCTGAAAAAACGGCATGATCAACCGACCTATTGATCTGGAACGGATAACACAAATGTCGCTTGCAATCAAACATAGCAGTTAAGCCACCTTTATCGCTCAACGGATTGGGCAAAAACCATCTTAACTTGCTGAAGAGCCTCTTCTACATAAGGCCATCCCCTGTACCAACCCGCCTGTGAAAACACTTCACAAATTTCTCTTTGACTCATTCCTAAATTTAACGCGTATTTGACATGTTTGGCTAACTGAACCATGTGTCCTCTCGACATCAACGCCACAAGGATACAAACGGTTCGCTCTTTCGGGGTCAAATCTCCCCGGGCCCATGTTTCTCCAAAGTTATAGGCATCTACTAAGAGTTGCGATTCAGGCAATAACTCGTGGGCCAAAGACTGGTTCAATTCTTCGTCCGCCTCTATACCCCATGCGCTCCTGCGAAGTTGTCCCGCTCTTTCTAGTTTCTCTTCTACTGTATTAAGCCACTTTGATTCCAACGGGTGTTCATCTTCCAGTCGCCATTTTTCCTGTTCGTTTATCACCCGTTGAGCCTGTACTAAAGAGAAAACCGTCGCAGGTATTCCCGCGTAGTAAATCAATTGTAAAAATATTCCCTTGATCTTCTGCGGACTCATACCAAGAGTTAAGCCAACTCTAATTTGGTGTTGCAACCCAAATCCCCAACCATTACAACATTGGGCGGCTATTGTAGCTAGGCTTCTCAAACTAACATCTAATCCAGGAACCTGCCAAATCCCTCCCCACATTACCTCATCTTGAAGTTTTACGTAGTCTTGACTAATATCAGGTAGCGAACCTGTTAACCTTTGGCCCGGTACTTGTTGATCAATAAATCCCTTCAAACTAACTGCTGCGCGATAAAGTTCATCTCCAGTGGTCATATTTAACACCTGATGTCAGATTTATAGAGTCGCTTTCACCGATTCGAAAGTGCGCTACTAGTCTTGCTCTCACAAATCCCGTTGTTGAAACAATTCTTGAGCTTGAGTTAAGGCGTCTTCGACATATGGCCAACCTCGGTACCACCCTGCCTGAGAAAATACCTCGCAAATCTCCCGTTTGTTCATCCCCATATCTAAAGCTAATCCAACCTGCTTCTTCAACTGGTTAAGATGACCTCTACACATCAGAGCCGCAAGCGAACAAACCATACGCTCCTTGGTTTTTAATTCGTCGCGAGCCCAAACTTCACCAAAATAATAACTATCTACTAGCAATGCTATATCTGGCATTAATTTATGAGTAACGATATTGTCTGATTTATACCCAATATCTCTCCTCAAATGTTCCGACAGGATCGACTTACCACTCTCAATCTTGTCGTTAATCGGATCAGCCGCGTCCAAAACTACATCCGTTTCACTCCATTCCATCCGCTCGTTAATCACATCCTGAGCGATACGGAGTCCAAAAAGCGCTACTGGTTCTCCAACCAAGAAAAGAAGTTGAATGAAAATGCCTTTTATTTCTTTGGCAGTAAGCCCCACCGTTAGGCCAGTACGTACTTGATGTTCTACTCCGAAATCGTACCCATTGATACATTGAGCTGTTATCGTTGCAACGCAACGGAGCCTTAGATCCAACCCTTCCATTAACCAAATCCCACCCCACATCAATTCGTGCTGGACTTTAACAAAATCAGCTAGAATAGGAATAGGTCGAGAGTATGGCAAATATTGATCGAAGAATGCCCGCAGCTGAGCGGATTTACGTGTTATGTCTGCTACAGTTCTCAATGATCTACCCTCCTACTTTCTAGTAATGCCGAATAGCAACACTCGGATCTAAAAAAGATTATCATTGGTTCTCACTCAATATCTCATATGCCGCCGATAATGCATCTTCG
>CAJXEF010000254.1 GCA_913052545.1 uncultured Chloroflexota bacterium | reverse complement strand
AGCTGCACTCAATTCATCACTATCTACCAGGTCCGCATCAGCATCACTCTCGAGTTGAGTTACTAACGCTGCTTCAGCTAGTTTAGTAGCAACCAACGATTTTTGAATTTCCTCCCATTCAACCAACCCCTTTATATCTAATCTCCATCCGGACAATCTGGCGGCCAAACGTGCATTCTGTCCTTCTTTACCTATTGCTAAAGATAACTGTTTATCAGGAACCACCACCACAGCAGTCTGTTCGGAGGGTTCCAATTCGACGTGAAGGACTTCAGAAGGGCTAATAGCCCTTGCTATGAACGTCTTCGGATCGGAGTCCCATGAAACTACATCTATTTTTTCACCCTGCAATTCATTCACTATACTTTGGATACGATTTCCTCGTATCCCTATGCACGAACCTACCGCATCTATGCCTTCTTGTTCTGAATGGACTGCAACTTTACTTCTCTGGCCGGCTTCCCTAGAAATCGATTTGATCTCCACTACCCCGTTATATACTTCGGGTACCTCGATTTCAAAGAGACGCTTCAACATGTCTTTATGGCTGCGTGAAACCAGAATTTCAGGGCCCTTTGGAGTCGTTCTAACATCCAGCACATAAACTTTAACTCGTTGGCCCTTTTTATAACGCTCGGTTGGGACTTGTTCATCAGGCGGCATAACCGCATGAGCCCGCCCTAAATCTAAGGACATTGCTCGCCCAACCTCATTGTGCTCCACTACACCAGATATTATATCTTCTTTGTGCTGAGCAAATTCTTCATATAACAGATCTCGCTCGGCCTCCCTTAACCTCTGTAGCACTACCTGTTTCGCCGTCTGTGCGGCTATTCGGCTGGCGTTATGTGGAAGTCGCTCGGGTAAGGCAATCTCATCTCCAATAGAAATAACCGATCTAATGGTTTTCGCTTCAACAAACCCGATTTCTCTATCCGGATCTTCCACTTCATCAACGACGGTTTTCAATGCGAAAACACTTACATCTCCGGTATTAGGATTAAGTTTCACAGAAATGTTTTGACCACTCACAGGATTATCTTTTTTAAATGCTGACGCTAGCGCCACTTCAATAGCTTGAAGTACCTGTTCTTTAGGCAAGTGTCGTTCAGCCGCCAATTGAGTCAAGGCTATTAAAAAGTCGCTCTTCATAGCGAGGCCCCCTGCTTAACCACCTATTTTTTTCCTAACTGAGTAACAAGAAAGCGGGTAATTCCCGCTTCTACAAATGAAAGCATCCTTGAGTATAGCATCGCATAAAAACAGTTTCAAGGATTTCCGACGTATTCATAACTAGTAGGTCCAATCCGATTATAATTTCACATAGTAAACACCAGTTTTATATTTTGGCCATTGGCTTACTGATTAAACTTCCCGATATCTATGTTACCACCAAATTTTACCCTGAGATTCTGCGGATAATTCTTCATAGTCCTTAGTCCAAAGAGCTGTACTTAGGTATTTCCAGCCTCCATCGGCCAAGATACACACCAAATTACCCTGTTCCATCCTTTCCGCCTGTTTAATAGCTGCGAATACTACGGATCCTGAAGATACTCCTGCAAATATCCCTTCTTTAGCTAAAAGCTCTTTTGTAGTGCTAAAAGAGTCAAAACTTCCTACCAACATTCTAGAGTCAAGTAAATTTAAATCCAAGATAGGAGGTATAAAACCTGCCTCCAAACTCCTAAGTCCAGATATGAAATCATCCGGCTCTGGAGCCACCGCAACGATTTTAACTTCGCGTTTATGCTCCTTTATGCGCCTTGCAACTCCCATGAGAGTTCCACCTGTACCTAACCCAGCTACTAACATGTCTAAGTCAGGAATGGTTTCCACTATCTCGTTTCCAGTTCCATAATAGTGCGCTTCGGGATTCGCCTGATTACCATACTGATACATCATCAGATAATCATTCGGGTTCTTAGCTACTAAATCCTTAGCAACTTCTATAGAACCGTTGGTTCCTAAAGAACCATCTGAATAGATGATGTTAGCACCATACGCTTCAAGTAATTGGGTTCGCTCTACGCTAACGTTTTCCGGCATTACAACAGAAACGGGGTAGCCTTTAAGCCTGCCAATCATAGCTAACGCGATCCCAGTGTTACCACTAGTGGGTTCTAGTATAGTTCTGTTGGAGGAAATTTCCCCATCAGCCTCGGCAGCCTCGATCATTCTCAATGCTATTCTATCTTTTATGCTGCCGGTTGGATTATTCCCCTCTAACTTTGCGTAAATCCGAACATTCTTTTTGGGACTAATATTTTGGAGTTCAACTAAGGGAGTATTCCCAATAGTACTTAATATCCCCTGATAGCTCAGCCTAGTAACCATAAATCCTTCAATCGACCAATATAGAAATAAACAAAATATTGCCAAATCACCTTTAATCGGACGCCACTATTGCCTCTTCATGAGATGCGAAACCACAAAACACTTCATAATCTATGAGTTCAGTCACTGTAGGGCTGTCACCACAAAGAGGGCAAGA
>CAJXEF010000253.1 GCA_913052545.1 uncultured Chloroflexota bacterium | reverse complement strand
TTTAACTAAGTTTGATCACTTGTAACCGACCCCGACGAACGTTCTGTATCACCATGCACCCACTGAGGAAACCCAACAGATATCCGAGCTATCTAACAGATATGAACCCTATCTGCAATATACAGCCCCTAAAACCGTTGTCAAGGTAAAATGGGGCCACTTTGACCTGCTCGACAATCATACAACTAAAGCCACACTAAAAACACCCTGTTCCCCACTGTTTCAGATAGGTGCAGAGAGTCTTTCAGTTAGGAGCATAACAAGAAGTATTATTTTCGTTAAATACCTTAAACGGCTTCCAAAGACCCGTTAAAGGGTCGCATTGAACCAATGCTAAAAATCGTCCTGCGGTATCATACGCCCGAAACGATTCCAACTCCCTGATCGCCTGGAGTCCAAAATCTACATCAACTGACATACCGTTAAGAAGTAGTGGCTTATTGGAATCACTAACTACGACAGATTTGAGTCCCTGTAAGACAAAATCTATAGGTTCCAAGCATCCTATCCATCCATTTCCATCATTACAGGTCTTTGTTTCCAACTCGAGTAAAGTCACTGACTCTGATTTTTTAAACGACCCACACCGTAGCCTCTCCAATTCAGTAACAAATCCACCACATCCCAATCTTTGCCCCAAATCATGGGCTAAGGAGCGTATATAAACACCTTTCCCACATTGGACCATTAAAGTCAGCATAGGTTTATCAAAGGTCAGGACACGAATATCATATATAGTAATTGATCTAGGCGTTCTGTCTATTTCTCTGCCTTCCCTAGCTAATTCATAAAGTCTCTTCCCGTTGACTTTAACCGCACTATACATGGGGGGAATTTGTTCCGACTTACCTAAAAATGTACTAATACATTGTTCTATGTCCGATCTATATATTCCATCGGCAGATCCAGTTATTTGGATTTCCCCTTCGGCATCATAAGTTTCTGTAACGGCTCCTAGTTGTATTTGAACTTGATATTCTTTTGAACCTTCTAGTATGTTCTCCATCAGCCTCGTACCCTTCCCGACACAGATCGGGAGCAACCCTGTAGCTAAAGGATCCAATGTCCCAGCGTGTCCAATTTTCCTAGGCATACCGGCAAGCTTCTTTATACGACGAACAGCCTCCATAGAAGTCATCCCGAGAGGTTTGTAGAAATTAATGAAACCGTTGACATTGGAATTTTGGAGATTGTATCCCATTTGTTTTGAAACTCAAGAACCGATTGTAGTCGATGAGACCGGACCTTCACCAGTAAGGTCTTCATCCGATAAAGATGCAGATTCTAGTCTTGCTTGGTCCATCAAACGAAATATATGATCAGAGTTTTCAAGCGAATCGTCAATTTCAAAGGTAAGAAAAGGTATGTACTTCAATCGCAATCGTTCGCGCAGCTGTTTTCTTAAAAACGTTGCGGCAGACCTAATCCCCTGTAAAGCATTAACGTTATCTTCATGGTTACCTAAAACACTCAGATAAACTTTAGCATTACGTAGATCTGGGCTGGTTATCACCTGCGTGATAGTCAGCAAAGCATTTAATCTCGGATCTTTGATTTCCCGCATTAGCAGACTACTGATCTCCTCCCTTAGTAGCCCATTAATTCGGTCGACCCTTCTTGACATCGTCAGCCTTGTAAAAAAAGTTGCGTTTGATAGGTTAGTCGTGTTTAGATGGGGTTACGTTCTTGCCGATGAGCTTCCAGGATATCTCCGGTTTCATAAGCATTAAATCCTTGCAACATTATTCCACATTCCACTCCAGTGTTTATCTCGTTAACCTCATCTCTAAAATGACGTAAACTAGCTATGGTGGATTCTGTCACAATTTCACCATTACGAAGTATCCTAATCGCTCCGCCTCTGGTTATACGGCCCTCCATAACCCTGCATCCAGCAATTTGTACATTTCTCTTAGATGGAAAAATCTCTCTAACTTCAGCTCTACCAATTATTATATCGCTGTAAGTCGGTTCTAAAATTCCGTGCAAAGCTCGTTCTATATCTTCAATCAACTGATAGATGATTTGGTAGTGGCGTATCTCTACGCCCATCCGTTCAGACACTCTATCTATCCCAAGCTCTTCCCCAACATTAAACCCCACTATTATGGCATCAGACGCACTGGCCAGAAGTATATCTGATTCTGTTATACCACCACTACCTGCATGTAATATTCTAACTTTTGCCTCACCTTCAGTTATATGCTCCAGAGATTGGCGTAAAGCTTCTACACTGCCTTGAACATCAGCCTTAAGGACCAAGTTCAACTCTTTTACGTCACCTGCATCGATCTGGTTAACGACCTGATCCAAAGTAAGTGCTCTACCTTGATTTAGTTGGCTAGCCTTGGATTCTTTTGTCTTGGTGGCGAGGGATCTAGCTAATCTTTCATTATCTACCACCGAGAATGTATCACCCGCTTCTGGCAGGGACCCGAACCCCAACACATCAACAGGGGTACCAGGTATTACAGTCGTAACTGGACCTCCCTGATCGTTTGTCAATGCTTTAACCCTTCCCCAAGCACC
>CAJXEF010000252.1 GCA_913052545.1 uncultured Chloroflexota bacterium | reverse complement strand
ATCTAAAGCCCCTGTAGCTCAGTGGATAGAGTGCTGGCCTCCGAAGCCAGAGACGAGAGTTCGACTCTCTCCGGGGGTACCACTCCTTAGCATCAAAGTCTGAAGCCATAGATGCAGTTTGATTCAGTATTTGTAGTCCTCCTAAATAATTAGCTGCCCTCAAAAAATCTGCGAGGATTGTCCGTCATAATCTGACGAATATCTTGATCGGTAGCCCCTAATTCTTTAAGTCTAGGCAACACGCTTCGAGTTATAAAATTAAATCCGTCCGGATTAGCTTTCCTACGCTCCTCTTGAACTTCAGCACCGTGTCTGGCCTTGGGTACCGAGTAATCGTGAGACAGCATAATCCGGTCCACAAACCCTGCATCTATCAAACCTTTAACCAGATCAGTTCTTGCTTCCCAATTTGGAGTCCCTGGAACTCTACCACCGGGATATCGGTCCAGTCCCAGCCACACCCCTTTCCTCAAGAGTCCCAAAAGGTAGTCCATATCAGTATCGTCGTTACTATGGCCTATATAAACCCTGCTTAAATCTACACCCTCTTCCTCAAGGATACTGACCTGCTGGTCGCCAACCTTATCGGGTGACCAGGTATGGGTGGAGATCGGTATGCCTGTAGCTAAATGAGCCTGAGCTGCAGCCCTTAAAACGACCTCTTGCGGTTGAGTAACACCACCTCTATCACTGGCAACCTTGATAATACCGGCCTTGATTCCAGTACCTTCTATCCCCTGCTCAATTTCTTTAACGTAAAGTGGGGCGATAGCGCTCGGTGGGAGTTCACCAAATGGTCTGGGTACCGCGAGGTGATTACCAGTAGCCGCAATTATCTGAACTCCACTGTCCCTTGAAACCTCTTGAATCAAGAGTATGTCCCGCCCAAGATCAAATGTGGTTACATCCACTATGGTACGCAGTCCTTCATCATATGCCTCTTTCAAAGCTACGGTTGATTGTTCTTTTATCCCAGAACGATCAATTATTTCAGGATAAGTGTGACGAAGCCCCGCGGCATTAGTCCCAACATGCTCGTGACTAAGTGTAAATCCGAAATTAGCGGTATCTATAGGACCCAATACAGTATTCACAGTAGCCATTACGAAATCTCCTACATTACGATTCAGAGACAGTATAAGACGTATAATAACCAAAAGACATCGTTAATAATCCACTCCAAAAGTAGACAGGGTAAAACATTGTGTTTATTCTTTGGGAATACAGTTATGATAGTATCTAAAAAGTCGCTGTTAGTAGTCGTTTTTGGCCTTATTCACTGCTTCACCATGTTGATAAATAAGGAGTAATCCTAATGGCAGATTTAGTACTAGGCTTAGCATCTTCCCACAGCCCTCAGCTGAGTACTCCAAGTGATGGTTGGAGAGACCGGGGAGAGAGGGATAAACATAACCCAGAATTAATTGGTACCGACGGCATAGTCTCAGATTACGATAGTTTGCTTTCTCGAACCGATGTGAAAAGGATCGAGCGCGAGATTACAACTGGCAAAATGGAAGAGCGGCACCAACGTAATCAGAAGGCGATTTCGAAGCTTGTAGATTCTCTGTATGAAGCAGACTTAGATATACTGGTCATGGTAGGCGATGATCAACAAGAATATCTACAAGACGATAATATGCCCGGTTTCTGTATCTACTGGGGAAATGAAGTTAAAGTATCAGCACATGAAGCCGGTCCATCCACCGGTAACAGATTACTCATAGGATATTCTACTGAGGATCGCACCGTCCCGACTGATTCAACCCTTGGCAGACACCTAATTGAATATCTAGTCGAATCGGAATTTGACGTAGGTAGGTCAAATTTCCTTGATCCTAACCGAGGTGGACGATCCAAAGGTGGCATAGGACATGCTTTCGGGTATGTTTACCACCGGCTTTTAACCGACAAACTTCTTCCAACGGTCCCGGTAATGCTTAACACTTACTATCCCCCAAACCAGCCTACCCCCAAACGTTGTTTTGACCTGGGAAGAACATTAAAAAGCGCTATCGAAGCATGGCCCAGTAAAAAGCGAGTAGGGATTTTGGCCTCCGGCGGACTGAGTCATTTCGTGGTTGATGAAGAATTAGACCAGCTAGCTCTAGACGGAATGAAGTCCAAGAGCATTACTAAACTATCCCAATTACCAAGAGAAAAAATCAACTCAGGTAGTTCTGAAATAAGAAACTGGGTTGTCGTCACAGGGGCGACCGAGCACCTGGATATGGATATCATTGACTACGTACCCTGTTACAGGTCTCCTGCTGGAACAGGATGCGCCATGGGTTTCGCTCAATGGAAATAACCGTTACCGATCTAAACATATAGCGGGTCTAAGCGCCACACTAATTGAGATGAGATGAAATTTGGCATATTCGACCATTTAGAGAGACGACGAGATGTCCCAGTCGACCAACAATACAGGGACCGACTTGATCTCGTTTCCCAGGCTGATCAATCGGGATTTTACTGTTACCATGTAGCTGAACATCACCATTCGCCTCTTTGCCTTGCACCCAATCAATCAGTTTTTCT
>CAJXEF010000251.1 GCA_913052545.1 uncultured Chloroflexota bacterium | reverse complement strand
TCAGAAGAGAACCCTACGCTGATTCCCAACTTGTTTAGAGAAGATATCCGGTACAGCATCTGAAGTTTACTAGAGTCAGATCTTTGAATATATCTGTCGCCATAGCTGTGTAAGAAGGCTGGTTGAGTAGAGACACTAACTCCAGAGTGTGCCAGCTTACTGAGAGTTCTATCATCAAGTTCCGACGCGTGTTCAATCCTGTCGCCATTCATTCTTGATCTACATAAGGCATCTACGGCAATTGAAATACATTCCCGTTCGACTGCATGTATTGACACAGGAAAACCTTGTCTATGGGAATGGTTTATCATCCCCCTTAAATCGGAACTATTGGGGTAGATTGAACCGCCAGACAGAGAAATCTGAATCTTTGCACAACCGATACGTATACCGCCGTATACCGAACTGTAAGTCAGATCCTTGGACCTGAATTCGCCTATATGTTCATAACCTGGCATGAACACAATATCAGGGGAAATCTGCCCTGTAGCTACAAGATTCCTCATCATACACAAACGTTCCATATCATTTGTTCGGGTTGCATCAACAACACATGTAAATCCATGTTTATTGAGTAATCGGTCAACTAATTTAAAACCAGATACCAATTGAGAATCAGGAATCGCAGGCATGTTCTTGGATAGTATTTCGTCACCTTCAAGAATTACTCCGGACAGCACTCCATGCGGAATCGTCCGCTCAAGCGTTATCCCAGGAGGTTCAGGGGTAGATTCGCTAATTCCAAGTCTATGCAAGGCGAGGGTATTAAGTAAGACGCCGTGACCCGAGTTGAATCGAATCATTACTGGCCTATCTGGTATCGCAGAATCCACTAGCCTTCTGTTTAAAAGACCTGTATCTAAGGCGTCAAAATAATCAAGTGAATAAAATCTTAGCCAATCAGACTGCATATCTTCTTTGCAAACACTCTTTAGGCTTTGAAGAAAAGTGTTCGGATCAGAGTTAAATACATTTGATAAATCGTGTCCAGAGAGGGCTGCGGCTAAGCCAGCCAAGTGTAAGTGGGAGTCGATAAATCCGGGAGCCGCAAAAAAGCCGCTGCCGTCAATCCTCGCAATTCCTCCAGCTAAGGAATCTGAACATTGCTTGGTAGGGCCAACCCAAACAAAATGTGAACCGTTCGTGACGACGCTTTGACGTTCTCTGACATCCCAGCCGTCAAATACTGTCAGGTCGTCTATTCGTAAAGGGGGCGCCAATAAGAAATTCCCCGCCTATTCTTTAAAGTGAACCGGAATAGTCTACTGGATGACAGATCGAGAACTTGCTTCTATTCTTCTAACCACTATCTTGGACCTATCCATCATCGCTGGAATTTTAGGCCCTATATCGTTTTTCCAGACATCACTTTCATATACTGCTTCGTACAACGCTTTTCGTTCAGCTTCACCTTCAAAACGGCGTACCCAGATGTATAAATCATCTTCTTCCTGCCCAGTAAAGCTGCCTAGAATCACCATCCCTTTGGAAACTTGAAACGGAATAATAATTTCCTCCATGAAATTGACCCAATTCTCTCTCCTGGAAGGGTTCTATATTCTCTAAGTTCAAAAAACATGCTCGGGATCTCCTTTTGTAAACATTCCAATCAGATCGTTAATGGCCACCTCTACCAGAATAAAATACTAACAAGCTGGCGATTACATAAAGGGATATTAATAGAGACGACTCTAATGTGACTACCCTACCGATCGAAGTCTTGGCCTTGCTGACGACTGGGATTAGTACAACCATTGTCATTAACACCGCTATAGCGGCTGTTAACGCGTGTATTGGATCTATAGCTGCCCATATGGGGCCATCTACATACGCCGCATCATCTAGAAACAAAACAAAACCCATGTTAAATAAGTTGCTACCTAAGAGGTTTGTTATAGCTAACTCAGGAGCCATTATTCGGATTGCCGCAACAGAGGCCGCTAGCTCCGGAAGGGAAGTACTTAGAGCTAAAAATTGAGTTCCAACAAAACTTCTTTCCCATCCCATCGCCTCAGCAAGCCCTTCGCCGGTATGAGCTAGCCGCACAGCGGCTACAACTACAATTGCCGCAGCAGTTCCGTAGATCAGAACCGCCTTCTTGAGACTGCTCTCAGAGTAATCATGTTCAGGTTCCGTCTTTTCTGTGCTCTTTTCTTCCCTATAAACGGCGTAAAGTGCAACCACAAAGACGAGCGCCAAAACAACAGAAACTGGGCTTATCGGCAATCCTGATCCAAAGTTAAGATTATTATGAACAAGTATTGCCCCACCCGCTATAACAATTACCCCAGCTCCAAGGAGACCTACCAGGGCTACGCTACTACCAAGTGTTGCCAGAATCGATCCTCTCCTCCATAGCAAATCTAAAATCCCTATAATAAGCAGGTTAAACAAATTACTACCAAACGCATCACCAGCAGCAAGGTCCGCGCCACTAGGGCCTCCTATAACAGTGACAGAGCTAATGCCCGTACCGAGTTCAGGCAGCGATGTGGCAGTTGCAAGTAGAACCACACCAACGAAGGATCGTCCGAGGCCTGTCTTGAAAG
>CAJXEF010000250.1 GCA_913052545.1 uncultured Chloroflexota bacterium | reverse complement strand
AATCGAAACGTTCTATCTCCGATTCGCCATCACTTCCTCGTCCATATTTTTCAAATCCAGAAAATAACTTGCGGTCAAATAGGCATTGTATAAGCACCCGACATTGTTCATTTGTATAGGCCCCCCTGACGATTATTGCCGGAATATCTCCAATCGCTACACCATGGATGGCATTAGAAAATTCACTACTGACGGGCTTTACTTGAAAACTAAGCGCGTTCCATGATTCTGACAAAATCAACCTCCAGTTTATGCAAACAAATCTACTAATTCAGTTGTTTGGCATGCTTACTATTTTGTCCCCGAGATAAGAAAATTGTGGCATAAGCCATGAACGCCAGAAATATCTTTCCGAGGTCGTGAATATGCTTGCTATCTTCGTTTTATATCTTTTTTGCTCTAAATACTGATTATTCCTCTTTTAGAACTTTTCTCAGTGAAATTCTTGTCTTGAATTATCATCCACCCACTCGCCTTGCCTTTCTTCCTTAGTCAGCAGAAAAGACAATCATCATCCAATGGTGTGATCGGCGTGCAGTCCCTTGAAACTATATAACCAGGTCGAGAGGACTCGCCAAGAACATTATCAATGGAATTAAGCGTCATAGATATCATCGCGCGCCTCCATGGAGACATATTAGGCCCCGACCCATGAATAATATTCGTATGCGCGAAAATTACCGATCCGGCCGGCCCCTTCGGCGCAACAATCCCTTTACTCTTAACCAGATCCTCGAATTTTTTTGGCGCCAGCCAGCGACCTGCATAACCAGTTGTCGATTTATCTAATTCTGGCACGGGATATTCTTCTTTATGGGAACCGGGAACCATCATTAGTGGGCCGTTATATTGATTTACTGAATCGAGAAATACCAGAATATTTACGCATCGGGGTGACGGCATACCGTCATCAGTTCGATATGTTGGATAGTCCTGATGCCATGGCCAGATGTCACCCGAATAAGCCTCTTTAAAATTTAAAATCAACTGAAACAGGTGCACATGACTATTAACAAGCTGGCTAGCCGCTTTGACTAGTTTCGGATGTCGTATAAAACGAGCATAGACCTCATTAAAGTTATGCATATCAAAGATCGAGCGTATCGTCCTTCCGTCTTTTTCTAGAACCAATTCCTGATTTCGGCTATCCAGCATCGCTGGTATTTGACTTCGTAAAACCGACACTTCGCCTGCGCTGAGTAACTCTGTTAGAAATACATACCCTTCGTCCCAAAATTGGTCAGACTGGCTACGTGAAAGAATCATAATTATAGTTTTAGCGTTTAAGGCAATTATCTCAATCTAAGATGAACTGTTAACGCGCTGTAGCACCTTCTAGATAGACGCGAGGTACTCCCTCTCCCACATTTAAGGCAAGAGCCGCCTTTACGCCAATTCCTTGAAACTGCATAACTTCACTCGGCTTAATAACATTACGCTCTTGCTGTCCAATAATCACAACTTCGTCGCCAATTTGGGCATCAGGAATATCCGTAAGGTCAATGCGAGTGTGTTCAAGCGAGAAAGGACCAAGTATTTGTACGCGATGTCCACGAACCAACACGTAGCCACAAGTTAAGGAGGCCATACCGTCGCGCAGACCAATCGGAATCACCCCTATCCGAAGTCCTTTACGTAATTGGAATGAAACCATTTCTGGGTATTCGTGTCGGACTACTTCCTTGATATGAATGAGACGACTTGTTAGAGCATGAAAGACTGGCTGAAGTTTCATTTCCGAGGTAGAAGGTCCCGGCGGGATAAGCCCAAATAGAATATGTCCGGGATCAACAGCATCGAGATTAAATTCTCTGGTATAACGAAGTACCGCACTACTTGAAACAAACTTAATAGGGACATCAATGCCCAAGCCTTTAAGATCTTTACAGACATCAAAATAACGATCAAGTTGCCAGGATATATAAGATGGCACATCACCTTCTTCTGGCACATCTACATGTGTATACAGTCCCTCAATTTTTAAGTTAGGAAGACTACATATGTATTTGATTAGCTGAATAGCATCCGCCGGATCTACACCTAGTCTCTCCAACCCAACGTCAATCTTGACAAAAATTCTAATAGTTTTCGTCGCTAAAGAAGAGTATGTATCAGCGGCTGTCCGATGGAATACAGTCGGCATAACATTGGCATGTTCAACAGCTGCGACGGTAGACGCATCAGTCACATGCCCAGCGTAAAGTAATATGGGCAAATCGATACTCTGCCCTCTCAACTCAGCTGCATCAGCAAGGTCGGCGACGGCGATTGCATTACAACCGCAAGAAGCAGCAATGCGAGCGACTTCCCCTAAACCAAATCCATAACCGTTACCCTTTAGAGCCGCAATGATCTGCGCTTTATTACCAACAACTTGGCGAATTTCGCTTATGTTATGCCCAATCGCGTTTAGATCAATTTCAAATCGATTCGGTCGACGTAATGGAGGCTTCGACATGGAAATGTTCCTATAACAGGATGCATTAAATTTGGCCCTTAAAATGACATTAATGACCGGCGATTACCTATAGTTTACACTCCACCAATCGGAACAATCTAAG
>CAJXEF010000249.1 GCA_913052545.1 uncultured Chloroflexota bacterium | reverse complement strand
GGGGCAATGTATCCGTCAATCTGATTTATTCGCAGTGTTTCCTCAAAAGCGAACTCCAGTCGCCTCCGCCATTCCAAGGATCGTACATAGTCGTGTACAGAGTCATCAAGACCTTCCAATAAGGCCTTTCGAACCTTCTCTCCAATTAAATGACTACTCTCTCTAAGAATATCTTCTATATAGGTGGCCCCTTCCACCCGGACTATAGAAATTGGCTGATATTTTCCCATTGGTTCGGCTTCAGTAATATTAATCCCGATGTTGGAAAGGGTTCTCAGTGAATCTTCAAAAGAGTTGATTACATCTGGGTCGCAATTTTTTAGTAGACTCGGTATAACCGCCAAGGTCATTCCTTCAACAGAATCGTTTATCCGATTAGTAAATGACCGATTGCTTATTGGGTTAACCATCGATTCCAGCATTAGTGCACATTCAAATGCGGATCTAGCCATGGGTCCTGCATGATCTAAAGTTTTTGAAAGGGGGATAATTCCCTTCGTGCTAACTAATCCGTAAGTGGGTTTGTGTCCCGTAATGCCGCAAAATGCAGCCGGGCCTCGAACGGACCCTCCTGTGTCAGTGCCTAATGCCGCTGGAACCTGTCCTGCTGCTACAGCAGCTCCTGATCCTCCTGACGAGCCACCCGGTACCCTGTCCAGATTCCACGGATTCCGAGTTGGCCCATAATGAGGGTTATTGGTGGTCATGCCAAAAGCCAACTCATGTGTGTTAGTTTTTCCTACCATGATCATTCCTGATTTCTGTAGGAGATCCACGACTTCTGAATCCTTCTCAGGTATTCTGTTTTTATATGCTAAAGTTCCTCCGGCGGTGGTTATTCCAGATGTGTCATAAAGGTCTTTCACTGCCAATGGAATACCATCAAGAGGGCTTTTTGCCCCCGTAGATGATAAACGGCTATCAGTATTTTTAGCTTGCTCTCTCGCGAGATCTTCTGCTACTAGGACAAACGAATTTATAGTTGGGTTGGTTTTTTCTATGTTGCAAAGAGTTTCTTCAAGAAGTTCGGTAGCTGATATAACTTTCGTATCTAGAAGTATCCTGAGCTCCATCATGGAGCGGTAATCGCTACTATTTTGATTCATTTTCGAATCTTAACTCAAATTTAGTTCCCAAATACAAATTCACCGGTACATAGCAGGACTGGTCTAATAACCAATTAATCTATACGCACTGCTTGCCACCGAATTATCTTATAATCAGGGCATTACTGGAGACTTAATATTTATGAAAATGGAAGCTCGTATGAAAATTACTGATGTTAAATTGATCCAGCTTAAAGAGCTTGAATCTGTAGGAAGTATTGAGCCTGCTTGGGACAAAGGTGGTTTGATGCGTTTCAGTAGAGGTGGCGGATCTTTCACAGAAGTACACACGGATGAGGGAATTATTGGTATTGGACCTGGAATGGACCCCTCTATTATTGAGCCTGTGAAGAATGTAGTTGTGGGTGAAGATCCTTTTGAAATTGAGCATATTGCCCAAAGACTCAAATATTATGTCCATACACTTCCATACAAAGGAGCTGCCGGAGTTGATGTGGCAATTTGGGATGTTATTGGCAAAGCAAGTGGACAACCGCTGTACAAGTTATGGGGGGGCTCAAAGGATCGTATGATGCCCTATGCCAGCATGATTTTGCTATCAACCCCAGAGGAACGTGCAGAGCTGGCCAGGTCACTAAGCGAAGAAGGATGGAAGGCCATAAAACTCAGATTGCATCATGAGACTATCCAGGAAGATATTCGCACTGTTGAGCTTGTCCGCGATGCTGTCAAAGATTCGATGGAGATCATGGTAGACGCTAACCAGGCTCAGTCATTTGGTAAATGGCAACCCGGTGTAACTTGGGATTTCCGCCGGGCTTTTGAAACCGCCACTCTTCTGGGAGAATTGGGTGTTTATTGGCTAGAAGAACCATTGCAAAGATATGCTTTTGATGATCTTGCTAGGCTAAATGACTCGGTCGCGATTCCTATAGCTGGAGGTGAGAACAATCGAGGCATACACGAATTTAAGACGATGCTAGAAAACAATATTTACGATGTGTTGCAGCCGGAAAGTATGGTTTTAGACGGGATTACGGAAGTGCGAAAGATAGGGGTGTTATCAGAGCTCTACGGAAAGAAAATCGTTCCACATCACGGAGGAGGAGATATCGGAGTTATAGCGCATCTTCATCTAGTGGCATCGTGGCCTAACGCGCCATACCTCGAATTACTAAATGATCCGCCAATAGGCAGTTACGCACATAAATTTGCAATATTTAAAAACCCGCCGATTGTCGAAAATGGGTGGATTTCCCTACCAGATTCTCCAGGCCTGGGTATTGAAATAGACCCCGCATACATCGAGTAGTGTTGGGAAATGAAAAAAATGTAGACTCAATCCCTGATGTTTCTTTGACTTGGGTTCAATGGGTTCAACTGTTGGTGGTAGCATCTGGGGTGTTCTTGAGCTCCCTCGACGTTAGCGTAAATGTTGCTTTACCTAGAATATCTGATTACTTTTACGCATCTCCGACCACCACCTATTTGATGATAA
>CAJXEF010000248.1 GCA_913052545.1 uncultured Chloroflexota bacterium | reverse complement strand
ATCCTAAGGCCAGACGTCTTACGTTGATATGATGCTTGGGGGCCTTCATACGTGGTGTTGACCCTACTATGGCGCATCCAGTAGTTCCTAAGTTGAAATAGACGACCTATTTCCGCATCAATATAAATATCGATTAAACGATCTCTAACATCCGAATCCTGACTTAACGGACGGCCTCTGCGATTATTATCTTTGCAGTAGTCAAAAACACGGTCTACTAGCCAATTACGAGCAATTCTCCCACCGGTACCATGTTCTAATTCCAAATGAGTAGTAGCTACCTTCCAACCTTCATTCTTCCCGCCGACCAGGTTAAAAGCAGGAACCCTCACATTGTCAAAATAAACTACGTTTTTTACTCCTGAACCAGCCCCGGACTCTCCAGCCGACGATAACAAATCCATTGGTAATACAGTGATGCCCGGGACGTTATATGGAATCATAAACCATCCAAGGTTTTGATGTCGTGGAGCTTCAGAATCCGTACAGGTTATGGTCCACATATAATCGCAACCATGGCTGCTACCAACATAAACTTTTTGGCCGTTTATGATGTAATCATCTCCGTCCTCGGTTGCGGTAGTTTTTACGTTTGCTAAATCCGATCCTGCTTCAGGCTCTGACAGAAGCTGCCAGGTCCTGACTTGACCTTTCAGTATGGAAGGCAAAAAGTGCATTTTCTGCTCTTCCGTCCCCCAGACCATAATTGAATTACCTCCGAGTCTTCCTCCCGAATCATAATATGGCGGCAAACTCAGCCCGTATTTATCTATCTCTTCTTCGAGCACTACTGAATAATCTACACTGAGCCCTCCACCGCCGTATTCCACAGGTGCAGTTGGCCAAAGCCATCCTATATCTCCGAGCTTGTATCCCAATTCACGTCGCAATTGATATTGTTCAAGGGTTAAATCCGCGGAATCTGCAGGATGCTCGATCCCTTTAGGAACATTTACCTCCAACCATTCCTGTACCTCTGCTCTAAAATCTTCTTGCTCTTGTGTGTATCTAGGTTCGAAATCCATATCAAATCTCCTGTTCTTGGTTAACTACAGCACAAGTACTTACTCTTTTCTCGCAATCAACGGATTATCTCTCAAGAGTACACTTCGGACAACCATGATGAACTGGTACCTAATATACTCTCGGTACTACTGAGACCTGAGAGATCTACCAGGCAAAGCTCCCGTGTGAGTTCCCTCGTCTATAACTATATCCCCGTTAACTAGAACATAATCTATTCCTTCGGGAAATTGTTTAGGATTCTCAAATGTAGCTTTAGCCGCCACCTTATTAGGATCAAAGACTACCACATCAGCCTTCATACCATCTCTTATAATTCCTCTATCGGCCAAACCTAGGCGTTGAGCAGGAATAGAACTCATCTTGCGGACAGCGTCTTCCAATCTTAGAAGCCGCTCCTCTCGAACTAGCTGACCCAACAAATAGGGGAAAGTACCATAAGTTCTTGGATTCGGATATCCTCCCGTCAGTAGCCCATCTGAACCTACCATATGCGCTGAATGCTGAACTAATGTCCTGATATTATCCGGATTGCCAGTTCGAGCTACGAATGCAACTTCTAACTGCTCTTCAACTAATAATTCTGATATCGCATCCACCATTCTCCCTCCCTTAGCGCGTGACAAATCGTCGAGAGATCGACCTTCCCATTCCTTGTTCTTATCTGATCCAATATGACTAAATATATAATTATCTAATGTGGATCCCCATTGGGGCTCAACCGAGTCGCCTATTTCATCACGTACGCTAGGATTTTGAATACGTTTAAGCAGCTCTTTAGGTCCGCCAGCATGAACCCAGTGTGGCAAAAGGGAATGCAAAAGTGTACTGGCAGCGGGATACGGGTATTGATCAAAAGTTACATCAATTCCTGCATTACGTCCCTCATCTACCAGATTTGCCATACGTTGTCCCATCCCATTAACAGGGTTATGGTAATGCGAAATATGTACTGGCAAACCACTCTGTCTCCCAATCGAAACAGCCTCTTTAAACGGATCTAGCAATTTATCCCCAAGACTATAACGTGCATGAGTCATATAGATCCCACCCAAGTCTTTAATAGCTTCACAGATATCAACCAACTCCTTTGTGTCACTATAGGCACCGGGAGGATATGTAAGCCCCGTAGAAAACCCAAAGGCGCCATCCTTCATTCCTTCTCTAGCCAACCTCTTCATTTTCAAGATCTCAGAATCCGTGGGAAGCCTTGCGTCCCAGCCCATTACCTCAACTCGAATAGATGCATGTGGGACGAAATACCCAACATTACAGGACACCCGCTGATCAAATAATTCCAAAAACTCGTGGACGCTGCTCCAGCGAACTCCTTCAGGCGGCAAGCCATTAAGCGCTTTTAAATAAATCAGTAACATTTCCAGATTTTTCGGACTACTCGGGGCATAAGACAATCCATCCATACCCATAATCTCTGTCGTAACACCTTGTTTCAGCTTTACCTCATGCTGTGGTGAAGTTAACAAAGAGAGATCAGAATGTGAATGCATATCAATAAACCCGGGGCATACCACCTTACCGGAAGCC
>CAJXEF010000247.1 GCA_913052545.1 uncultured Chloroflexota bacterium | reverse complement strand
TTTGATTCTGATCTACCACCGAACAGAACAGAAGCACTGCTCCCTATATAGGTTTAGAATGATCACAGGTCCAGTGGCTTGTATATCTGGATGCGGTGTCGAGCGCTATCCACAATATAGACACGCCCTTGATTATCAAGTTTTATAGCAGTAGGCCCCCAGAATAATTTCTCGATTTTTGCGGATGTATCTCTCCGATCGCTTGGTCCAGACGTAAAATCAGTATCCAAATCAGCAGCCAACCTTTCCTGATATTCAGTTGGGTTGGCTCTAAAATAATCCGAAGCCCACTTAGACGGAGCAGAATCCCCGTAAAATTCTGCAAGCAAATGGCCTTCCTGATTAATGACAATTACTCTCTCATTTCCCCAATCCGCAACATAAATATTTGATTCTGGGTCTACTGCCAAAGATGCAGGGCGATTAAATTTCACGCCCGTTATGTTATTATTGTCCCATTTTTTTTTAAATTTGCCGTCACAATCAAACTTTTGAATCCTATCATTACGCCAATCAGCCACGTAGATGTTTCTATGTTTATCCACGCAAATACCCCAAGGCATATTGAAACATCCATCGCCGATGCCAGCTCTACCCCAAGTACTTAGAAAATTACCATCTTTGTCAAAGAGTTGAATTCGGTTGTTCAAACTATCTGAAATTAAAAGATTGTCATCAGCATCAAAAGCGATATATGAAATCCTATTAAATTGTCCTTCTCCGCCACCTTTATCTCCCCATTTTTTCACAAAAGTTCCAGTCCCGTCAAAGACGGTAATTCTATCCAGCGCCTCATCTGAAACAAATATACGATGGTCTTTAGAAATTGCAATTGAACTAGGCCACCATAGATTCCCATCTGCCTGCCCGCCAGTACTAAATTCTCCCAGATATTCCTCTTCAACGTTACAAATGGTTATTCTTTTATAAGGAAGGCGAATCCCAACTTCAGGTCCGGCCCGGTTTAGTACATACATCAAACCAGACTCGTCAAAAGCCAAATCCACCGGATTATTAAACCCTCTTCCTTGATTAGCTAAAAAACCTACAGTATGACTATATTCAAATTTGCATCGCGGAATCATAAAGGGCAAATTACCCGTCCAAGAGATTAACAGAAAGCATTTTCAGACTACTATAGCTACGCCAGTTGGTATTCTTTAGTAGATACTATTAGCTGTAACATTTCCCCTACCCTCTGTTCAGAACAGGAGACCTGGTCTTGCCTGTCAAAATATAAGGGGCCTTTGTTTTCAGCATATTTCACGAGACCGTCCCTTGTGGTAGAAGAAACGTCGAACTGACACATAGCATCTAAGCTTAAATCCACTAGATCATTGGTTGAACAAACATCTCCATGTTCTCGAATCTTGTCTATTATCGATTTAACTCCAGGTTGGTGGATATCGCCAATCTCCAATGCGGCAGAATTAATCCTCTCAACCAGATTGCCGGTATCAATCCATTCAGTACCCGTATGCCAGCCTTCGACGGTTGGAGGATTCAATATTTCCTGTCCCATGAAATTGGCATCCATAGCCAGATTGACCGTGGTCCAATCAGGGAAACCGTGACTACCGGCCAATTTCGCAGTTCCAGCAACCAATTCAGCAGGACTTTTAACCCGGGCTAACCTGGCTTTTTCCGAAGTAAACGTTTCAGCTAAAAATAGACATCTCATAACCTGGCGTATATCACCGCCAGTCTTACTAAATTCCTGTGCCAAGTATTGTATAGATGCCTCGTCAGGTTCATCAGATACGAAAAATGAATATAGTTTACTCGCTATAAACCAAGCCGTCGCCGGTTCGTCTACAATCATGTCGATAATGTCGTCGCCATTAAATCGGCCAGTATGACCCAAAAATGTTTTATCTGAATCGTCATGATCCTCCGGCACATAAACGAACTGCCAGTCAAGCCTGCCGTGCGGCCAAATGGAATCCCGTGAAGCTCTTTCAGTCATATAAACGGAATTCGCTATAGTCCAACCACTGAAAGCTCTTGCACATGCTTTAATATCATCTTCTGAATAATTCCCAATTCCCATGGAGAATAACTCTAACAACTCCCGACCATAATTTTCATTTGGCGCTCCCTTATGGTTGTCCTTGTTATCAAGCCAAAATATCATGGCCGGATCTCGGGACAATTCAATTAATAACGTTCGAAAATTACCTAAGCCACATCTCCTGAACGTATCCATCTGGTTGACCACAGCCTTCGCGTGATTCAGCTTGCTATACGCTGTGGCAAAGAGACCGTGCCAAAACAGGGCCATCTTTTCTTCAAGAGGTCTCTTAGTATTGATAATTCGGTACATCCAGTTAGCTTGGGAACTTTCGATAAGCATCAAGCTGTTTTGATCTATGTTGTATCGCCTTACTACATCCTGATCTAATTCAGGTTGGAGTTCCGGATAGAGTACCCGCTCTACTAGGACGCTGTAATCCAAGGGGAGATAATCAAGCAGCTCCTGTAACGTAACCCCGAAACCTGCTCGACGAAATAGGTGGGCAATTAACGCTTTTTTAGTAGCGTTCTCGGAATTAACTGTCATCATATCCCTCCATGTCGGC
>CAJXEF010000246.1 GCA_913052545.1 uncultured Chloroflexota bacterium | reverse complement strand
CCGGAATTTAAACTAACCGAATCAGGCAGTGTTGATGATATCCAAGTTAATATGGGATTCGTGAGCTTGCCAGCCAAATTAGAAAATGAGCTTGTACTGATGTCGGATGAAGATCAGGAAGAATTCCGACGGGAATTAGGGTTAGCTGAATCCGCTATGTCTCGCGTAATTGCTAAGAGTTACGAAACAGTTGGTTTGATCTCATTCTTAACTGTTGGGAGTGATGAGGTGCGAGCGTGGAGTGTTCCTTCCGGAATTCCTGCTCAGGATGCTGCTGGGACAATACACACAGATTTTTCTCGAGGATTCATAAGGGCAGAAGTTATAACGTATTCGGATTTAGATAGGTGTGGGAGTATTGCCCAGGGTCGTAAAGAGGGTTTGTTACGATCCGAAGGGAAAACTTATTTGGTTAAAGATGGTGACGTTATTAACTTCTTGATCAATGTTTAATTTCGTCTAACGATTTTATATTAGGCAACTGTGTCCATATGTTTAAGATCAGAACGTTTGAGGATACTGATTACAGGGAAGTGCGAGAGCTCTTTCAACGGAGCCTTTTAGAATTCTCCGGAAATTATGTGACAGGGATGCGTTTATATGTTCAAAGCTCACTTGCGGATGATCTTATTGACATTAAAAAGTATTATTTGGGGTCGTTATCGAACCATTTTTGGGTCGCTGAGGTAGACGGAGCAGTAAAAGGTATGGTGGGGATAGAGACTAAGGGAGATGGTACAGCCGAATTACGCAGAATGAGTGTAGCCAAAGAGGTCCGGCGGTTGGGTATAGCATCCAAATTAATTGAGGTTGCAGAGGATTTTTGTAAGTCCTTAGGACACAAACGAATCAGTTTGACTACGGTTACTTTACTGGTTCCGGCTATAAAGTTGTATGAGAAATATGGGTATACACTTCAACGGGAAGAAAGCTACGGTGATATCACTGGCTTGCAGTTTGTGAAAACATTGATATGAATCCCTACTCGGTTCTAAGCATTGGAGTTGCAAAGCTTAATTCATGTCCGTCTGGATCCTTTACATGGAAATATCTTTCTCCCCATGGAGCGTTTCGTGGTTGGTCCTCTAGAGGCCACCCTGAGGCCAAAATGTCTTTATATAACACATCCACCTGGTCGACATAAAGAATTACCCTTCCCCACCAATGAATTTCTGTATTTACATTTGATATCAGGTTGAGAAAGCCGGGTCCTATTTGAAAACTAGTGAAGGAATCAGAGGCTCCTCCGTATAATAAATGCAAGCCTATTGTAGAACGATAAAAATCTACTGATCTTGTCATATTAGTCACTGATAATGTTATTGCACTGATAGAAGTAACGGTCATCCTGGCCTCAATATGATTTAAATAATGTTCCCCATTCAGTTTGCAGTGCTTTTTTAATCCGATTTCGTCCATGGGTTTGCAGCCAATATCCATTGTGGTAGATATTGGACGCTAAATATGCCCAGCTGGCTATCGGGCTCCTAAGCAGGAAATTCTCCATAAATTTTAAAGGACCCCAATAGATCATTTTTTGGCCTCTACTCGCCAAAGTATTTTCAGTACCCGAAAATCCCCAGTTAACTTGAGAAATATCCTCGCCGACGACCTGTATTTTCGAGATATCGCCACAACCAAGTCCTCTTTCGTGGGCTAGCCTGATAAACTTAATATCCATAGGATCGAAGCCCATCATGTGGGCAGCAATTGCATCTATCGCTACCTGATCTGAACTGGCGAGAATCTTATTTTTGATATGCCAGCGCATAGCTCTCGGCCCCGGACCATCTCCGGCGAACGTCCCGTCCATTACGGCAAATAGGGATGGATGAATTTCCTTTTGGATAGCGAGTAAATCAACTAACGTTTCATGGATCACGGAATGAGTCCAATGTCTCTTGCGATGTAATAATCCGCCAAAGGCGTTTTTCATGGCACCGGTCATGGTGGTAAAAACATGTGTTTTCATCGTCGGGAGGTGGATGATATTTTTCCCCGCAAATATTTCGGGGATTTGAATACCTTCGGGGAATATATCGTTTAATACTAACATTTCGCTTTTGGGGACATATTCAACCCAGTTGTTTGGTACGCTGTCTAAGTGAACGGTAGGTAAGCCATGCTTATCCTGAACAACTTTATGCTTGTTATTCCTTTCTCCTTCAAAGGAATCTACAACTACTGTACCGTTATGAGCACCTATCAATTCCCGATGCCCAAGCTTTTTTAAAGCTTGAATTACGCCATCCAACTGCCAGGGACTAGTTGAACACCCAGGATACCAATGTTGCCAAGATATATTAATTTTCAAAAGCGTAGCTATTTCAGGAGTAAAATGCTGATGTATTCCTGCCAAAGTCATACCACTCTCTATGTCATCCAAGACGGAATCTGGATTAGTAGTTACGACTGAAACTACAGGGTGTCCAGTTGCAGGGATGCTATCACCAACTGATTGTAGTTTGGATAATGGTCGGTTAGGTAGCCTCTCATTGCTAGCTGTGGACATCATTTATGCTCCTATAATCTTGGGAGGTCAGGTCAATTATTAAATAATAAAATTAAGGTTGCAGTGAATATCCAACCGACT
>CAJXEF010000245.1 GCA_913052545.1 uncultured Chloroflexota bacterium | reverse complement strand
TTGAACGCGATGGGGGTGATGTAATATTCACTACTAAGGTAAACCCCCAATTCATTTTCGAATACCTGCATCAAGTCCGAAAAATCCCACCATCCCTCCAAGGCATAAAATAAATTCTGGGGAATATCCTGGGGAACTCTATGATAAAAAAATTTCTCCTCAGACCCCATCATTCTAACAGTTATCGGTTCCTGATCAGGGGAATCAAGTAGCCGATTTACATCACAACCTTCAAGAAAAAGAAATGGTATATTCCCATTTGTAACATCAACTAGAACATCCATGTCATCCACGTTATAAATCAGGGCTGTGTGCTGCCAGAAACGCATATATCTTTTGGAAAGCCTAAAATCGAACGTACTCAGTAATTCTCTCAATTTAGCTACGGGCACAGGCCCTCTGGCATTATCCCCAGCTATTAGGTACTCCGATTCAAATCCATAAGCATCTGTTATAAATTTCATAGCTAGGACTTTTTCAGAACAAATGCCTCCACGGCCTCCCATGATATTATCAATCGTTTCATCACCAGATTTGTATACTATTCTGTTATCGATGAACCGAGAATAATTTTCAAATTGACTGTCCCAAATAGTTTTGCCAATCCCTTTTAAGAACTTGATCTTTTGACCTGTAGAACTAAGCTCAAGAACATCAGAAGCCTGTTCGAACCCATATTGTGCGACTAACGACGATTTTACGAAGTTCGTATATTTATCACAATTCTTTATCCATTTTCGCTTGTTGTAACCTTCCCAGTTCCTATCATAGGCACCATCGATTCGATCAATTTGGAGATCTATGACATACCCTTTAATCCCGTCGTACTCAACAGTACGTTTTATAGGCTCCTCCTCCAAACTTAAGGTGTGTCCGTTTTCCTTAAATACCGTACCCCTGTTTAGATCTATCAGATTTCCCTCATTAGATATAGAGTACACACGGTCTTGTATAGCAAGTAATGAGTCTGCAGACTCTTCAGTGAGCCTGCCCTCAGCGAGCAACTTCTTCAAGTCCGGGGTTTTCAAATACTTGGTCAATAGATGGCCTACATCAAGAGAGTCATCTCCCGGAAATATCCGTAATATAGCCGTTCGGTTACAAACTGTATCTGTAAGCTGTAGTATAGGCTCCATATCTCTTCTAATATTTACACTCCGCTCTAAGCGACGTTCCAGCCATCTGACCAAATCAAATTGTTGGGTCTGAATTTAATTATCTGCGGCGTGGGGTACAGAACTCAGGTTCTCCCTATTTAAAACATTCAAATTAGCACTTGTATCCACCAACACTTGCTTGAGTGGACGGCGCAACGAAGTAGGATCTACCCCAACTTTCAAACAAGCCATTATCCCAGCTGCTTCCCAATAGTTCTCTGCATAATGTAACTGCCCTGGATTCCAAGGCAACTGATCTAAATCGTTCTTCATCACAGTTTTATTCTCTTTTACAGCTATAACGGGAATGTTCTGTTCTAAAGCTGCTAAAGTAGGCAAACCCAAGCAGTTGTCCGGAATTACCAAACATGAAACATCTTCAGCCGTCAGAGTTCCGTTCAAGGTATGCGCATCAGGATCCACAATTATTTTCGGACTCCTCTGGAGCCCTCTTAATACACTCTGCATGAAAGTTAGCGATATAGACTCAGCAGCCATCCTTGGATCAACTATCCCCGTTTCCATATTGGAAATTTCCTGGTTTTCTAACATAGGAGCATGCGCTGAAGGTGTATCAAAAAGCGCTGAGATAGTATGGGTTAGCATAGCCTCGACTCCGCCCCAAGGATTCAACATCTGGCCTTCGCTTTCGAAATAATCGATATGATAACTGAGAGGTACGGATATCACTGAGGAAATGGCCACCGCATCATATTGATTTCTCAATTGTTCCAGATATTTAGTTAATCCCCCTATACCATCTATGTCGCCCGTAACTCTACCAGATGCACTATATCTCGATCCCATATGAAGTGGCGGATCCAATTTGAGTACCATGGGACATATCAAGCCCCACGATGAACGAGCTGCATTGACCGCATTCACAGCAGCGTCTACAAAAAACTGATCCTGATGTTCGTCTATTACCACAAGGACGCGATTTGACCTAACTGATTGTAATCCTATGGTCCCCATCAATAATCGGCTCAAAGCACTGCCTTCGACATACAAAGTGTTTTCAGGCAATTCAATCAAGTCAGATCCATTTAGTACATTCGGGTGCGTTATCAAACGATCGCATATCGAAGACATCAACGTGGCAACCGGAGTCGCGTCTCCTGCATGCCCACCTATCTCTGCACCGACACCAGTGGGAACTACCAAAACAGCTGTAAATTTGTCTGTGTTCTCACTGATTCTTTTCCTAAATCCGAAGATAGATTCGACATCAGGCCTATTAAAAGCATTAAACCCGTCTAGGAAAGCAATCTCGCATTTGCATCGATCCCTGGACGATTCATTAATAACAAATCTGATCGGGATGCTATCATCACCAGGCAGTCTATCCTGAATCTGATCCGAAATCTGATTTAATATGTTTCCCTGAGAGAGATTAACCCTGACCTCAATATCCGATTCACGTACGTACATCAACACCGAGACCCCACATAGTTGCA
>CAJXEF010000244.1 GCA_913052545.1 uncultured Chloroflexota bacterium | reverse complement strand
CCGCCAGGCTCAAGGACGCCAGGTACGGTTGGTGTTGGTACCGGAGTTGAAATAGGCATCATGAGCGATACAGGCTCGCTGTTGGATACGGGCAAAAAAGGAGAGGTAGTTATAAAAGGAGCAAACGTCACTCCTGGATACCACAACAATCCTGAAGCTAACTCGGAAGCGTTCACAAATGGTTGGTTCAGGACCGGCGACCAGGGAGAATTGTCTGATTCAATGGTTCTAACGCTTACAGGAAGGCTGAAAGAACTCATAAACAGGGGAGGAGAAAAAATTTCACCCCTCGAAGTAGACGCGGCCCTCATCAAACACCCCTCAATTGCAGAAGCAGTTTGCTTTGGGGTGTCAGATGAAAAATATGGTGAAATCGTTCAAGCAGCTGTCGTGCTTTCCGCTAACTCATCTGAAACAGAAATACAAGCTTTTTGCGGTAAGCAGCTAGCCGGTTTCAAGGTACCTGAAAGGGTTTATATCGTTGACGAACTTCCTCGAACAGCCACCGGAAAGATACAGCGACGACACATCGCGGCAAAATTTGCAGAATAAGCTAGGATACCAATTATGGCAAATGACCACTCCTTACTTGGAGTAAAGGCGCTAACTTTTGATGTTTTCGGAACGGTGGTGGACTGGCGGGGGAGTATTGCTCGAGAGATCAAGTCTGTGGGTATGTCAAAGGGCTTTATCCAAGATTGGGATTCCTTCGCCGACGAATGGCGGGCGGGATATGGCCCCTCGATGAACCGGGTACGTACCGGAGAACTTGAGTGGACCAATATTGACGCACTTCACAGGATCATCCTGGACAACTTGCTTGAAAACTTCTGTATCACTGGGTTGAATGAAGACGAAAAAGAGCATCTGAATAAAGCATGGCACAGATTAGATCCATGGCCCGACTCTGTAGAAGGGCTAACTCTGTTAAAAAATAACTACATGATTAGCAGCTTATCCAATGGAAACGTGGCTCTGTTAGTTAATATGGCAAAGTACGGTGGTCTGCCGTGGGACACAGTACTTTCAGCAGAATTGGTAAGGCACTATAAGCCAGATCGAGAAGCATACATGTCCACTTCGGAGTTTTTAGGGGTTCCTATCGATCAGGTTATGATGGTCGCCGCTCATAAAAATGACCTGAAGGCAGCCCGCAGCTTTGGTATGCGAACTGCTTACGTACCAAGACCGTTCGAACACGGTCCTAATACAGAAGTAGACAATAGTCCTGAGAATTATATTGACATCATGGCCAACAATTTCATAGATCTCTCAGAGAAATTAGCTGAGATCAGGAACGGGCTGCTCACCAAGAACTGATACAACACATGAGTTCCCACGATAATAATATTATGGTGATGCAATCGGGCGGTTGCACCGCCGTTATAAACCGAAGCCTCGCCGGAATTATCAGGGCAGCTGGTCGAGTCCTTCCGGAAAGTCGTGTTTATGGAGCCGCCCACGGTATGGAAGGACTCATATCTGGAAAAATACCGGATCTAACAGAAATATCTACCTCAAAATTGTCCTCTCTCGACACAGCTCCAGGAGCGGCCTTAGGTTCCACCCGGCGCAAACTACAAGATGAAGATGTAGCTCCGATACTCGCCACGTTAGACCAGCATGGTATCCACATACTCCACATAATAGGGGGTAATGATTCGGCAGAAACCGGTATGTCAATCAGCAATGAGGCGCGAATCATGGGTTATGATCTTAAAGTGGTCAACGTCCCTAAAACCATTGACAATGACCTCACCGAAACTGATCACTGCCCTGGATACGGATCGGCAGCGAGGTTCATCGCGCAAGCTACCCTCGGTGCAGGAAGAGATGCTGCAGCTATGGGCATTTCATCCCCAATAACAATCATAGAAATAATGGGAAGAGACGCCGGTTGGCTATCCGCCGCAGGGTCCATGTACAAACGAGATAGGTATGATCCTCCCCACTATATTGGGGTTCCGGAAATCACATTCTATGAAGATGTATTTCTGTTGCGTATGGAAGAGGCATATCGGGAAAATGGATATGCAATCGCTGTAGTAGCAGAAAATATAAAGGGCCCTGAAGGCGCTATCGGCGGGCAAACAGAACCTTGGTTTGTTGATGACTTCGGCCATCCTTATTACGATGGTCCAGCAAGGTATCTTGCCGAGAAAGTTAGCAGGCGACTCGGAGTGCGGTGCAGGCACGAGAAACCTGGAACCATTCAAAGGTCTTTCATGGACAGTGTCTCGAAAACAGATGCTATGGAGGCCCGCATGGTGGGAGAGGCCGCCATCAAAGCGGCTGCCGCAGGAGAAACTGATGTAATCGTTAGTCTGGTTAGGGGATCCAATTCACCATACAAGTGTGACGTGAACTTGGTACCTCTTGGCAAAGTCGCAGGAAATACTCGAACACTTCCTGAAAAGTACTTACCAGACGAATCTGGTAACACTTCCGGTGAATTTAAAGAATACCTAGAGCCACTGCTTGGCGAACCCCTTCAAATTCCCGAGCATCTATTACGTTGATTTTTTGTGATAGCAAGATTCATGGATCTGTTGACTGACTCTGAATAGCTCATGTAGGATTTTCATGTTAATAATTTAATATCGAATGCTCTTATCAAGAGTGGCTGA
>CAJXEF010000243.1 GCA_913052545.1 uncultured Chloroflexota bacterium | reverse complement strand
CGATTTTAGATGCGTTAGGGTCTATAGCGACTCCTATATTGGTCAGGTCAACAAGGTCAGCAACCTAACTAAATAGAAAAAGGCCACCGCAAGGAGTTGACCCTAAAGTAATTCAAGAGAACCTAACTGTTGCATACAGCCTCGAACTTTAGTACCCCAACCTTAGGAGAGAGGATATGTCCCATCCTTTCCATCTTAGTCCGCATGTAGTTAGCGGATTCAGGTTTTATCTTTGGTTCGATGGGAATCCTTCCATTTACATTGATCCCTAAGTTTTCAATCGCCAGTATTTTATCCGGATTATTAGTCAATAGCTGAACCGACCCAACATCCAAATGGTTAAGAATTTCGAAGACGCAATCGTAACTCCGACCATCGGCGGAGAATCCCAGTGCCAAATTCGCGTCCACAGTATCAAACCCTTGGTCTTGCAACTGATAAGCTCTAATCTTATTGGCCAATCCAATACCTCGCCCTTCTTGGCGCAGATAGATCAATAATCCTACTCCCCACGTTTGGAATAATTCCAAGGCCAGATTCAGCTGGTCTCCGCAATCGCACTTAGCACTCCCGAATACATCTCCGGTTAGGCATTCGCTATGGATCCTAACCGGAACTGGTTTACTTTTACACCAGGACCCTAACGCTAGGGCTAGATGTTGTTTACCGGTATCGTTTTCTGTGAATGTATGTTGTACAAACGTTCCGAATCGAGTTGGAACCGTTTGCGGAGGTTGAGATTTATAAATCATGTCTCACTCTCGGTCAATATATTTGATCGCAGGCACAACTTTTTTAATAACGATTAATCCTGCTTTCTTGGAATTTCCCACTAAGTATCTAATTCACAAATCTCAGATGTAGCGCCTATCCTGTATTTAACTAAATCGTCTATCGAAATTATTTTGAGGCCGTGTTGGCTTGAAAAGACTTCAAGGTCATCCATACGAGCCATTGTCCCGTCTTCATTCAGAATCTCGCAGATCACTGCTGCCGGTAATCCACCTGATAAAATGCTCAAATCGACGGAGGCCTCTGTATGGCCTCTTCTTTCCAAGACCCCACCTTCCTTGCTCCTAAGAGGAAATACATGTCCGGGTTTGTTAAGGTCGCTAGGTTTGGTTTCAGGGTCAAATAGCGTTCTGATGGTCCTCGCTCGATCGAAAGCCGAAATTCCAGTGGAATTCGAATCAGCGAAATCAACAGATACCGTAAATGCCGTTTTGTGTGGGTCTGTATTTTCGTTAACCATCGCTGGTATTTCTAATTCGTCTAACCTCCCACCTGCCATTGGAGCACAGATTAAACCACGGCCATGTTTAGCCATGAAATTGATTATCTGAGGAGTCACTTTTTCGGCGGCCACGACTAGATCTCCCTCATTTTCTCTGTCTGAATCATCTACAACAATCACTGGAATGCCGCTCTTTATATCTTCTAAGGCACTATCTATTGTGGCAAGTGACATGATGTTAATCTCCTGAACTTCATTGGTTTCTGCTACAACAGCTTATCAAGCATTTTTAGTTTTGTCTATAATAATAGACTATTTTATTATATTTGATGTATAAATAGCACATAAACGTGAAATAAGAAGCTGGTATACGAATAGACTAGGAGTTCTTGATGGTCTTGATTCCGCATAGTTTGGCGCGTCTACATTCGGCCGAATACAGAATCAGGGACTGAACTTAGATAGTTCGGGGATCGTCTTAAGGCCTTCAGATTAGCAAGTGCGATAGACTAACAGCGCCATAATATTTATAACTTAATTTGGTGAAAATTAACTTATATCAAACTAACTGAAGCGAAGCTTATGACCCTTCTTCGCTAGAACTCAAACTCGATTACAGGAAAATTCTTACCGATCATCACATCTTTGAACGCCAGCGGAAGTTGCTTGCTAAATAGCATCTCGCTCAATGCATATCAGACTGGGGGTAAAGCTATGTGGACGACGTCTCTGAATATTTACTAAAGATGCGTCAGCAACCGCGAACAGTATTGACTGTTAGTGGTCAATGGGTACGGCCATCATTAATTCGCGTAACTTCGATTTTCGGTACGTGAATATTCGTTCTATATCTTTTCGTACAAATAGTCTGTCAACTAGATAACCGCCAGGCACTTTGTAATCCACGCTATCCCTTATAAAAGTACCTGTTCCTGCCTCATTAAATTCGTGGGTGTGCGCCCAGTGACGATATGGCCCCTTTGTCTGAACATCGATGAAATGGTTAGGGGGGTTCCATTCAGTAATCTCCGATTGCCAAGTAATAGGGATACCGTGGAGACGTAAACGATAGTCAATAATCGTACCTGGACCGATGCTCAAATGTTCGGGCTGCACCATCTTAAATTTGAGCCATGGAGGTGTTATCTGCTCTAAGTTAGCCGGGTTAGAGAAGAACTCAAACACTTTGTCAATCGGAGCATCGACCCACATTTCCGTCTGGTATCTTCTCATCCCATTACGTTTGGTTTTACCGTCAGGCAAGAGGTTCTGTAATGCTAGCTTTAGTGTTGGGTATCGATAATCGTATCCCGTCCTGGTATTGATTGCTCGGCGACTAGCTATCAACTCCCACGACATCTCTCCCATGAGAACTCGAAGGATAGGTTTCGGTACTCTGA
>CAJXEF010000242.1 GCA_913052545.1 uncultured Chloroflexota bacterium | reverse complement strand
CTAATGATTTAGAACGTCAGTTAATCGCTTGATAGTAAATTGGGAGCAGCCCAAACTAGCTAATTAGACGCATGGGACTCCTAGCTGGCCCTTTAAACCAACCCACGGTATACTGGAATCTGGAATCGGAATCCAATTCCAGAGTTCATTGTAGACTAAATTTTCCTGTATTGTGGAGGACTTTCAACCGATGCGTAATAAGGTAACTGTAATAGGGGCAGGGAACGTCGGAGCCACGACTGCTCAAAGAATTCATCAACTTGGCTACGCAGATGTAGTTCTGGTAGATGTAGTAGAAGATCTACCTCAGGGGAAAGCTTTAGATATGCTCGAATCAGGACCGGTGATTGGATCTGATGCAAACATTATCGGTAGCAATGGATACTCAGAATCAGCAAACTCAGATGTAGTCGTTATCACAGCCGGTATAGCCCGAGGACCAGGAATGAGTAGAGACGATCTACTACTCACAAACATGAAAATCACTTCAGCAGTAACTCAAGAAGTAGTCAAATATTCCCCTAACTGTATAATCATAGCCGTCACTAATCCCTTAGATGCGATGGTACAGAATGTATTCGAAACTAGTGGATTCCCAAGAAACCGAGTTTTTGGTATGGCTGGCGTCTTAGATACAGCACGGTTCCGCACTTTTATTTCCCAAGAACTACAAGTATCTATAGAAGATGTACAAGCATATGTACTGGGTGGACATGGCGACGACATGGTGCCACTCGTTCGCTATACAACCGTCGGAGGCATCCCAATCTCCGAGTTGATGGCAGAGGAAAAAGTTGAGCAACTAGTACAAAGAGCACGGCAAGGTGGTGGAGAAATAGTTGCTTTGCTAAAATCAGGCAGCGCTTATTACGCACCATCTGCCTCTATTACCCAAATGGTCGAGGCAGTCCTTTTAGACAAAAAACGCATACTTCCAGGATGTGCGTACCTTCAAGGTGAATATGGCATCAATGGTCTATGTGTGGGAGTCCCCGTAAAGATCGGGGCAGGCGGAATGGAACAAGTAATAGAGATCCGACTTACGCCGGATGAGCAACAAGCTCTCAAAAAATCTGCCGATAGCGTACAGGAACTTATAGATGTAATGGCTAAAGCTAAAGAATCCAATTAAAGAAAGGTTTAGGTATCCCCCAAATTAGTATAAGGATAATAACCCATGCCCAATCAAACTCCTTACGAGCAGGATCTTTTAGCTAAGGCTTCCAAGTATTTGCCTGGAGGGAACGGGGGTAACACAAATTTTCCGAATGATCTCAAGTTCCTTGCGCGCAAAGGGCTGGGGAGTCATATCTGGGACGTTAGCGGTAACGAGTACATTGATTGGTTGATGGGTTCTGGACCTATGGTGCTGGGACATGCACATCACACGGTTACAGAAGCTGTATTGGAAGCAGTTTCCCATGGAAGCACCTTTTTTACCACCAATGAAAAAGCCGTATTGTTAGCAGAAGAACTTTGTGCAGCTGTACCTTGTGCAGAACAAGTCAGGTTCACCACTAGCGGTACAGATGCCTGTTTCCAATGTATGAGAGCTGCTCGAACCTTCACCAATCGAGAAAAAATACTGAAATTTGAGGGCGGATTCCATGGGACCAGCGATTATGCAATGATGAGCGTCACTCCATCGACCGCTGAAGAATACCCTCAAGCTGTATCTAGTACGCTCGGTATCCCTGAGTCCATTCAAGATTTAATGTTAATAGCACCGTTCAATGATTTGGATACAACAACCGCTATAATCAACGCACATCATGACGAGATAGCAGCAGTAATAATAGAACCTATTCAGAGGATAATAGCTCCGCAGCCAGGATTCCTTCAGGGGCTTCGAGATTTGACAAGAAAAAATGGCATACTTCTCATATTCGATGAGATGGTCACTGGTTTCAGGTTAGCTTACGGTGGCGCCCAGGAATTCTACGGAGTAACTCCTGATTTATGCTCTGTCGGTAAAATAATGGGCGGAGGATACCCGTTAGCGGCAGCAATGGGGAGAAGAGACATAATGTCCGTCTTCGACCAATCCAGGACAGCGAATGACAGTTACGTGAATCAAATAGGGACCCTCAATGGTGATCCAATAGGATGCTCTGCCGGTTTAGCTACTTTAAATGAGTTAAAAAAGGCAGGTACTTATGAAAAACTCCACGAAACAGGACGACAGTTAAGACTCGGACTAATCGAGATTTGTAATACTAACGAAATAGATATACAAAGTTGTGGCGAAGATGCAATTTTCGATATCGTATTTACCAATCAAGAAATTAAAAACTACAGAGATGGATTGTCTGGCAATACGATATTAATGGAGCGTTTTAATGCTGGCCTGCTTCAAAACGGCGTCCTAAAGGGCTGGCCTCAAAAATTTTACCCATCATTAGCTCATACAGAAGACGACGTGGTGAAAACTCTTGAGGCGTTCGAAACCATAATACCAACCCTAAAACAATGATCTAGACGAGGGGGCACCCTCACACACTAACCCTCGAATGTTAGTTAGATCTCGCCTGAAGTCTTAGCGCTAATCGCCAGCACCGACCTTTAGTTGAATCGGCTGAGTACTAACTATATGCTTTTGAAGACCTAGGTCTTGATGACTAAATCCCATAGCTAACCCGATCAACTGGGGTAGATGTAAAATAGGCAAGCTGATGCTCCGGTTAAGCTGTTTAGCAGCTCTAGGTTGGTACCCATCTAG
>CAJXEF010000241.1 GCA_913052545.1 uncultured Chloroflexota bacterium | reverse complement strand
GACTGTCAGCTGTCGAGGTTATGGAGGCACACCTGAACCAAATCGAACTTGTAAACTCAACGGTCAATGCGATCATCACTCTTCATTCGGACCGGGCTATGGACGCTGCTATGGCGGCGGACGCGGTAATTGCAAAAGGCGGCTATATGGGTCCACTTCACGGACTTCCTACCGCGGTAAAAGATCTCACTCCAACGAAGGGTATTCGTACTACCTATGGATCTCCAATATTTCAGGACAACGTTCCCGATGAGGATGCGATAATAGTTGAGCGGACGAAGAACGCCGGTGCAATCATAATTGGTAAAACTAACACACCTGAATTCGGCGCAGGATCTAACACATTCAACCCAATATTCGGTGCAACACTGAACCCTTATGACACCTCGAAGACATCTGGTGGAAGCAGTGGAGGTGCGGGAGTGGCGCTTGCTTGCAGAATGTTACCAATAGCTGATGGGACCGATCTCGGTGGATCTCTCAGAAATCCAGCTAACTTCAATAACGTGGTTGGATTCCGTCCGTCACCCGGTAGGGTACCAACTGTGGCACCTTTGGGCTGGAGTACTTTGAGCGTTCCGGGTCCTATGGCCCGTACTGTGGGAGATATCGCTTTGTTTCTAAGCGCTATAGCGGGACCAGATAACCGCTCCCCAATATCGATAGAACAGCCCGGTGATATTTTCGCCGCCTCTCTTGAAAGAGATTTTTCGGGTGTGCGGGTTGCATACGTTCCAGATCTCGGTGGTCTTCCGGTGGACCCGAGAGTGTCTACGGTAATCTCATCCAGCGTGAAAGTCCTGCAATCGCTGGGTTGCATAGTAGACCAGGCCACGCCGGATTTCCAAAGTGTAGACGAAGTATTTAAGATACTGCGAGCAT
Organism: uncultured Chloroflexota bacterium; assembly: GCA_913052545.1. The sequence continues at coordinate 1,843 of CAJXEF010000241.1, read as the reverse complement.
GGGGTACAGCATCAATCAGGGCAGAACTACTGCATCAACACCGCAATTTGATTAAGGATACGGTAGTGGGTGAAATCGAGGCCGGTCTCAAACTCACGGCAAGCGCAGTTGGCAAAGCAGAAGAGATGCGGACTGCTTACTATCACCGTATCCGGACTTTTATGGACACCTATGAGTTTATGATTATGCCCGTGAACCAGGTTCCTCCGTTTGAGGTGACAACAGAATATCCAACCGAAATCAATGGGATTCAGATGGAGACATATATTGACTGGATGAAATCGTGCTACTACATCAGTGTACTTGGTCACCCCGCAGCGTCAGTGCCCTGCGGCTTTACTGCCGATGGTCTTCCTGTCGGCTTACAGATAGTGGGACGCCACCACGATGACTTTGGTGTGCTTCAACTGGCTCACGCTTTTGAGAAAATAACTATGGTCGGAGAGAAGTTCCCCGGATTATTGCAATGATTCTTGTCTAACATCTATGAAGCTCCTAAGTGGTATAGAAAAGTCGGCTGAAACATTAACGTTTAATCGTAGGGCCATTTTGGGTGATATCGAGTGCCTTTGCATCTAATTTGCTGTAATATTTATAGGAACTGGCTAGTAAATGAGATAATCATTCAAATAATCTAGACAGGTTAATTCGTTATTGGAGGATACAAACTATGGGTATCTACAGAATGTACACCGGTTCGGATAATGAGACTCATATTGAAGAATTGTCTTTGGCAGACCATCCCGAGCTAGGCGACTTGCAAATAGTTAAGGGCTTGCAGATTCAAAAGAATGAGGGCGGCAGGTTTATGGATTTTCACCAGGCACCTAACAAGAGGTGGTTGATTACCCTTGCGGGAGAACTGGAAATCGGGTTAGGAGACGGTACTGTTCACAAATTTGGGGCTGGAGATGTTCGCCTGATTGAAGACGTTACGGGTCACGGCCACACTACGAGATATGTCACCGATCACATGTCTGCTTTAATGTTGCTGCCCGACTAATACTTGAAGATCTCAATCTACACAACCCTAAGATATCTATGGATTATGGGAAACCGACAAGTAGGAACTGGAGACTCTCTAAATAATAGGTCGATACATCTTTGTCATAGGAGATGAACTATGAAATGGTGCCGGTTTGAAACTGATGATGGGATTAGCTATGGAATCGTAGAAAATGACCGGATTACCCAGGTCGTAGGGGACCCTTTTAACGGATACCAGGAAACCTCTACTCAATTCAAACAAGACCGAGTTAAGCTGCTTGTTCCTGTTGTTCCTCCTACCCTTTATGCTGGTGGGCTTAATTACCCCGATCATGTAATTTGGGCGGCTGAGCACGCCGGTACGCCACCAGTCTGGCCGAAGGAACCTAGGTTAGGTGCCCGGGCAGTTAGTGGGCTAATCCCTCACGAAGGTATTATCGTCAAACCGCATGACGCTACAGATGAATTCCAATACGAAGGAGAATTGGTCGCCGTTATTGGGAAATATGCCAAGCATCTGTCTCGAGAGGATGCTCTAAGCTGTGTTTTGGGATATACCATTGGTAACGATGTTAGCGAACGTTCCTGGCAACGGGACGATCCGAATAACTGGCGCGCCAAGGATACCGATACTTTTCATCCTATGGGTCCGGTCATAGCTACAGGACTGGACCCAACTAATTTAGAAGTGGTAGTCCGGCTTAATGATGATGAAAAGATTAGGTTTAACACTGGTAAGATGATATGGGCTGTGGCGGACTTCATAGAAAAGATTACTATGTACCATACGCTGCAACCCGGAGACGTGATCTGGACTGGGACGGAAGGTGCTACTTTAAATATGTATCCGGGAGAT
>CAJXEF010000240.1 GCA_913052545.1 uncultured Chloroflexota bacterium | reverse complement strand
CGTTTTTATTATCAGGCGTAGAGGTGGATTGGATAGGTTTTTTGGTTAGATGAAGAAGTTATGATGAGGTTTATTGAAGAATACTGGGTCTTTCTAATTGGCATACAACTGGTCTTTGTTGGACTTTTGGTGCTAGATCTTAAACTTAGAAAGATTAAGTCCAAAGTTGTGTCAATATCTGAGTCTTTAAAGGTTATTTCTGAGCATCTAGGCGTTGATAAAAAAGATTCACCCTAGTTGTTTTTACTGGTTCCCCGAAGCTAAAACCAATCTAACTTCGCAAAACGAAGTTAAAAATCCATAGCATGGCACGTAAAATCAGAGTGGAGAAAAATGTATAGTCTCAGTGCTGGAGAGAGTTTGAAGACATGAAAAAGCGGATGACAGGAAATATGTAGAAACCCTGCTATCCGCTTTGGTGTTACTCATGACTTACGTCAAGGAGATTGTTACTTATATTATTTCCATTCCCATAGTTCCCAAGTTGCGTTCCCGGCAGCATCCACGTCCCATTTATGCACTACCGCTATGCCGTTAAGTCTAGACAAGGATGGAGCACTGGCTTCAAAGTAGACGGCCCCTCTGAATTTGGATCCGCCGTCAGCTGTGCCGGCGCCAACTCCGTTAGCCCTGAAGGTAGCTACCCCATCTTGTGCCATAATTACGCCTTGGTTAGGACACTCTCCATAGAGAGTTCCATCTGGCCGCATTTCAGCCCAATAGGTGCCCATAGTTGTCACGTTAACTCCAGCTAGAGTGCCACTGCCTTGCATCGATGTCTCGAACTTGGGCAGGGAACCCTTTGTTGGCAATACTGTAGTGGTCGCAGTAGCTTTTAGCGATCCTATCTTCACTAATTTAAAATTTTCACCTTCTGTTTCGTCGTGTCCGTGGCTGTCGGCGTCGTGTCCGTGACTAGCAGCGAAGGCAAGCTGAGGTCTAAGTTGGAATCCAACTTGGAAAACGGCTAGTAAAATGACACCGATGGCTATGTAGTAAATCTTGTGTTTGAGGCGCATGATCAATCTCCTAATGTGAAATTAAGGGTTAGATTAGAGTGATGGAAACAGACTATCCCATCTGCGGATAAAGGAAAGCTTCTGATGGGAGAAACGAGTTATGATGGCATAACTGAGCATGGTTGTCAAGGATAGTCCCAGGATGTGCTGTATGAGGCGTTTGGACTACCAGTCCTATATAGGCGTGGTAAACTGGTAGCAAAGGGGTAATAATGACCGATAAGTGTATTTACCGGACATTATTAATTTCTACTATTGTGATTCTAGATCGAGGATTATAAGGAATTCCTTATAATCCTCTCCACTACCCATTAGGTGATAGACGGCTATGCTTCACGCCGTCTATCCTCAGGCCAAGGTCCGGTTCTGTATCGTCATGTGATCAGAAACTCGGTCCGCTATATTCCTTACGAGGAGAAGGAGGCATCTAACGGACCGGTTATGAAAGTTTCTAGTAACGCCCTTGCTTCAGATTCCCCCAAATCGTAGCTAATTTTCCTTGATGATCGACCGGACTGGTAGCAATCCCGGGGCCATTGATCTCAACATAATCGTACACAACTGTGGAGTCTCTGCCACCAAGACCGGGACGACCATCCTTGTAGGTCTTGTCCTTGGTCTCTACTTGCAGTTTGCCATCTATGTAGGTTTTGATGGTCTCACCTTTCACCTCGAAGATTATAGTGTAGGCATCTCCCCCTTTAGTGTCCTTGGAATCTGGACGTTTGGGGCGGGGACCACCGGTAATTTCGTTGCCGGCTCCTCCTTTAAACATAAAGATCGAATTGGTGTGAGAATTGTAGCTGATTTCCATAAAGTAGAAATCGGCTGCCGGCTTCTGAACCCGGGTAAAGAGGTGAAAGTAGGGGCCAGCGATTTTTCTGGCTTTGACTTCCATTTTGTAATCAGTCCACTTAGGATCACCAAAATAAATACCGGTGTCTCCACCTGCGCATTTCAACTCCAGATGACCGTCAGAAACCTTGGCCGTAGCGTTGGGACCTAATTCCCAGTCTTGGATATCTTTTGGATCATCGAAATCAATTCTAAGAGCAAATGTTAGATATGGAGTCAGCACTAACATCCATAGGAGCAAAAAACTAAACTTCCAATTGTTCGTCATTACTATGATTCTCCTTGCAAATTTTATTCGATTTGTAGCATAAGGGATCGGCTAATAGATTTTCAATGGGATCCTTTATACCAGTACTTAGAACATAGAACTAAAAGAAAAAGTCGATCATTCGTCAGAGATTATATCACTGATCTGAATAATCAACAACAGCAACGCATTTACCTCAAGTAGTGTCAAAGTAAGAGGGCTTTTTTGTTGACTGGCAAAGAAGTAGGGGTTGGTTATAGGATAATTCAGGATGTAGATTTAAAGGGCAACTTAGGTCGGCTGTCCGCAGAGACCCGGGCAGCAGATACTATTGAATTGGGTTCAGTTAATGACGGTCAGGATTAGCGTTTCGATGACGGTTATTGGTCAGCCAGAACAGAAAAGCCTAATAAATCAATTCAAAGGTTGGGCTCTGCCAATAGGAGAGGAAATGTCCGATAATTGTATTTATCAGACGTTATGTAAGCGTCAAGAATAGAGTGCCTGGATGGGAATGAAACATTAGGCGGCTTGAGGCTGTTGCCAGTAATGGTCCCACTGGTCGTGGAGAATCAGTTGTCGCCAGCAGAGAAGGCGATCAGCTCCAGTT
>CAJXEF010000239.1 GCA_913052545.1 uncultured Chloroflexota bacterium | reverse complement strand
CCTCATCTACAACTGATTTTAATCGCTCTTCAAATTCCCCCCTGAATTTTGAACCGGCGACCAAAGCCCCCATGTCTAAGGCTAATACCTTTCGGTTTTTCAACGAATCCACTACATCTCCAGATATTATTCTTAAAGCAAGCCCTTCGGCGATTGAGGTTTTACCAATCCCGGCCTCACCTATAATCACAGGATTATTCTTTTTCCGCCTTGTTAAGGTTTGCATCACTTGACGAATCTCATGATTTCGACCGATCACTGGGTCCAATTTGCCTTCTTGTGCCAATTTAGTCAGGTCTATACAATATTTTTCTAAAGAACGATATTTGCTTTCAGCTCTAGGATCTTCTATGCGGTGGCTACCTCGTATCTTTAAGAGAGGCTGGTATATTCTTTCCTGGTCGATCTGGAACTCCTTAAAAACTCGAGCTACATCTCCTTGAGGCTCCATAACAGCCCCAACAAACAGATGTTCAACTCCAATAAATTCATCACGTAACCGCTGTGATTCTACACTAGCATTCTCGAGCAACCGTTGCGCCCGAGGAGTTGTATAAATTTGGCTAGTACCCTGTACAAGTCTAGGCGCTGATTCTAAAAATACCTTGAGCCTACTCTTAACGGCTTCTACAGACACGTTCAACTCCGCAAAGATTGCCTCTGGAAGGCCATTTTCGAGTCCGAGCAACGCTAGAACAATATGTTCTACATCCCATTGGCTATGTTGATACTCATGAACCAACTCTTGGGAATGTCTCAAAACTTCTTGAGCTTGCTCAGTAAACTGCTCGGGCTTTAACACCATGTGTGACCGCTCCTTAACATAATTGATATCCGTTTATTCAGAAGAAACGATTCCGGTCAGGGGCTTTCAAGACGACGCCTAAGCTGCCGATGAAGCCCTGAGACTTCTTCGGATAGCATTTGAACCTCGTTCTCTAGGTGATCAATCCGCTCTATTAATTTCAAAGCGACTTCCGCTCCGGCTAAGTTCATTCCCATTTCCTCTGTAAACGTCTTTATCCTCCGCAATCTTTCGATATCAGAAGGCGTGTATAGTCGTTGTCTCCCGACCGTGCGAGAAGGCCAAATTAGACCAACGCGTTCATAATATCTTAGAGTTTGGGCGTGAACCCCAACCATACGAGCGGCTATACTAATTACAAAACAAGGTTCTTCTTGATAATCGTTTGCCTGGACCACCTCTAACCCTCTCCAAAGGCTCTGCTTTCTTTAAACAACTGAATCAGTTCCCTTTGTTTTTCGTTCAGCCCGGTAGGAAGGACAACTGAAATAGTAGTAAAAAGATCTCCTCTGTTGCTTGGTTTATTCAGTTCTGGCATTCCTTGGCGTGCCATTCGGAAACGTCTGCCATTTTGAGTTTCTGGTGGAACTGTCAAGACCACTTTCCCTGATAAGGTTTCGACCGTTACTTCTGTACCTAGTAGTGCGTCTTCCATCGTTATCGTGATAGATCTAAACAAATCACGACCTTTACGTGTGAACATAGAATGGGGTCGAACGGTTATCATGAGATTGAATCCGCCCATTTTCGGGTTTCTAGCAGGAATATGAACTTTAGACGAATTATCCACACCCGGTGGTATCTTAACTTCTAACCTCCGGTCTCCAGCTAATTCCATTATTCTTATTGATCCCTGGAATGCCTCTTCAAGTGTTAGAGAAACCGGATATTCAGGGATCGTTGTGGTGCGAGAATCCTGACCCATATGCCTAAATAATTGGTCGAAAATATTGCCCACTTCTTGATTGGAACTATTGGTATTGGTCCAACTAAAATTCGGTGGATTCCCATGACGCCGCCTGGCCTGAGTTGCTGCTTGATCCAAATCATCAGCGCGTGACCAGTTATCACCATATCGGTCGTATTTCCGCCTACTATCAGGGTCTGCCAAAACGCTGTTAGCCTCATTTACTTGTTTGAATTTTTCCTCTGCATTTGCATCACCCTGATTCACATCGGGATGAAATTGACGAGCCAATCTCCGAAATGCCTGTCTTACCTGGGCATTGCTAGCACTTCTTGGAATTCCTAAAATTTCGTAATAATTAGGCATTTTTATCTCATTAAAGCGATCGAATTACTTCTAGTATAAATACAGTATAGCAATTAGTCAAAATACCTTAGACTCATTCTCATTAAACATATCAACTCTTAGTAGTAAACTTGAGTCGATTCTATCAGGTTTTGGATCCACATCTTAATATAAAATCCTGGTTAATATCCCTTAAGCAAAGTTCAGTGGTGTAGACCAGGTCCCAAAATTAACGGCAAATATCACTAAGTTAAAAACCGCCGTGAATAAAAATGATTAAGTAACTTGAGCATTTGTCCGTAAAATGCTACAATCCGCACGCTTACAACAGGCCTCACCCATCGAATCGTTCCCCAGTAGCTCAGTGGTAGAGCGCGCGGCTGTTAACCGCTAGGTCGTAGGTTCGAATCCTACCTGGGGAGCCAAATCCGTCTGTTGTTTAATCTCAGATGTACCGATATCCCTTTCAAATTGGCTTTGCCCATTGATCCTAAACCACCTAGGCATCTCGAATGACATCTATCTAATAGCTAACATTACTTCTCTCTGGACAAACTGTTGTAACTTATAACTCCGGTACCGAAACCCCATGCATTACTTGAACCCTAATGCCAACAATTTATCGTCAACAACTTATTCCAGACTCCTAATGGCTTCATTAGTAACATTTACCCTACTTCTCGGCGGATGCTTTTCAGACAATCGAACTCAGGCTTCCAATCAGAGTGCACTTGCTCGCCAAC
>CAJXEF010000238.1 GCA_913052545.1 uncultured Chloroflexota bacterium | reverse complement strand
GACAGTCATATCTCGCCAAAGCCATGTATGTTGAAACGTCCTTGTAAGCCCCAATTTTTGTATCTCGTCAGGACGCATGCCAGATGCATTTTGCCCAAGCACTTCTACCTTCCCAGCAGTCATGCTCAACATACCTGATATGCAATTAAATGTGGTGCTCTTTCCACACCCATTAGGTCCTATAAGACCGACAAGCTCACCTCTTCCTATTTGGAATGAGATTTTATCTACGGCTCTTAGGCCACCAAAATCTTTTATGAGATTTGAGACTTGAAGCGCGGGTGATGTCATGATTGGTCGCCACTTCCTTTCTCAGGTAATTTTTCTTCCTGAAAGTCATTTCTTTTTGGCCTGCTAGGTACTTCAGGAATCAATCCCTTAGACGAGGAAAGCAGCGCACCGACGATGACAAGGCCAATAAGAGCCAATTTAAGGTGAGGCAAAGACAAGACTATAGTTTCTTTTGGAAAAACTTCTGTAATTGATCGTGCAGACCAGAAGAATCCCCCTACATCTACCACTAGCCAAGAAAAAGCCGCATCCAGATACGAGGTCGCTTCGTGGAATGGGAGACTCGTGGCTCCCCTTGATGCGACCAAAACGTTGAATATAAATTCAACAAGAACAATTATGAATGCTCCGATTATCATTCCCTTGTTGTTGCCGCGCCCACCTACGATGAAGGCAGCCCATATCAGGAAAGTTGATCGCACCGGATTCATAAAATCTGGCCATACGTTGGTGTTAAGCCATGCCCACAGGGCACCAGAGAGTGCTGCTATGGCGGCTCCCAGAGCAAGACTGGCAGCTTTATGGGTCAATATATTGTGTCCGTGGTGTTGACTAACTATTTCATCCTCCCTAATAGAACGTAGAATACGTCCCCAGGGGGATGAAAGTAAGGTTGTAAGTAAGAACCATATTATTAGGACAGTTATCGTTGTTAGTATAGCTAGGAGGACCACATATGGTGCGTCAACTGGTAATCCCAGTAAAGTAGCTGCAATGCCAGATGGACCACTCTCCCACCAGTGCTCCAATGGTCGGGAATATTGTGATATTCCTATTGCTGATGTAACTGTACCAGCACGTAACAATGGTTCAGCTTGGAGAGCGATTCGTAGTATTTCACCGAGTGCAATAGTCACTATAGCGAAGTAATCCATCCTCAGTCTGGCGGTTGGGTATGCTAGCAACCAGCCAGCCGCAGCTGCCACCAATACAGCAATAATCGTGGCTATCCATGGATTCCATCCATACCCGTTGGTTTCCACGGGCGCGGATAGCAATCCCACTGTCACGGCACCGAGGCCGACGAAAAATATAACACCAAAATTTGTCATCCCGGTAATGCCGGTGTGCAAATTTAATGAAAAGGCCGCCAAGCCAAAAATCCCTATAAGTGTGACAATTCGCGCCACCTGAAGAGTTTTTGTGAGATTGCTTACACTTGGGAGGAGCCATACTATCAGTACAAGCACTGCAAAAAGAATCAGAAAAGTTGTCCATGAGCCCCTTTCTGTTTCACGGTCGATTCGTATCCAATTTCGCTGTCTTAAATTCACTTTCGAGCATCTATTTGCTATGTTCCCAGCGATCCGTTTCGCATTAAGTTGATGTCGAATCAGATAAGAATACGGAAGTGAGCAGACAGTCGAGATGCTACTTTTCATGAGGGTCACTATTCGGCCTGTAAAGTCATAGAACTCGTCAATATGAGTAGTGACCATTGCCATAAATTTTGAGATGCTTTTTAGTGGCCCAAATGGGGATTTCATTATCAAACGGGTTTTATTGTGTTGAGCCAGCCGTTTTCTTCTTATGCGTTCTATATTCCAATTTTGAATCGCGGAGCCTATTCCGCTTGGTGCCAGGATTAGGAGCCCAACCAGAAAAATAAAGGGCATAACCTCCGCGAAACCGCTGGCAGTGGGGCGATCTAAAGCGTTTCCTGCACCGATCAACACGGGTTCGGATGCAGCTCGTAGTAGACCTACTATAAGGGCCCCAAGGATTACACCCGGTACTGATCCGATGGTGCCTAGCACGATTACCGCGAAAGCGGGCAATAGAAGGGAAAGCCCTAGTTCAGGATTGATGGGAAGAATTGCTGCAAGTAAGGCACCACCGAATCCTGCGATGCCGGATGAGAGGAAAGCGGTGCCGCCATGTACCCGTTCGACGTGAATCCCGCTGGATGCGGCTAAACCGGGGTTATCCGCTACCGCACGCATTTGTCTGCCAAGCCGCGTACGGTGCAGGAGAAATAAAAGAAACAGAATCACACCAAATATCCCCACGACTAGGGCTACTTTTGAGTATGAGAAACCATAAGGGTTAACAGCATCAGCTAGTTCGATCAGAGGTGCGCCAATCCTGTCTCCAAGACGGAGTTGCAAGACTGCAGTTGGGATTTCAAAGGTTGATGTCCCAAGCCTCCAGTCTCGATCTGGTACAAATCTGAAGGTCCCCGCGCTAAATCTCATGAATAGGAGAGCCCGGAGCACCATAGACACTCCAAGAGAAACGATCATCATGACCTGAGGAGTTGCCAATCGGCCTCTTAATCGCCGGTAAACTAGCCTATCAATAATCAGACCGAAGAGTCCCGCTATCAAAAAGGAGCAGATACCTGCGTAGATTAATAACTCCCAGTTGAGGACGCCATCTTTTGGGGAATCTGACACTTGGAAAAATCTATCTGACCACATCAACGTGAGGGCGACGTAAGACCCAACTAGCATCATCTCAGCTTGAGCAAAATTGGCAAATCGTTGAACTTTGTATGTAAGGGTCAGTCCTATCG
>CAJXEF010000237.1 GCA_913052545.1 uncultured Chloroflexota bacterium | reverse complement strand
CCATTAGAACTCTTGTTTCTCCAGGGGCGATATGGGCTTTCTCGCTAAAATGAATAATAGGGTAGCACCGAGATATGATGTAAGAGCAAAAATAAATAGGGACCGATACCCTCCTGTGGCGTTAAAAAGTAGCGCTCCTAAAGTAGGCCCAATCCCCAGTCCGAATGTCTGAAAAGGACCCATAATGCCTGAGATAGTTCCGAAAGAATCTTTTCCATAGTAGCTTGCGATTATCATTCCTCCTAAAACGTTCAATCCCCCGCTACTGGCACCCCAGCAAATCACGCAGAAAAATCCCGCCAAACCTCCATTTATTATTAAGAATATGGAAGTTACAAGCAGGCACACAGGGAGAGCGATTAGGACTAGGCGACGGGGGGGATAGCTGTCGGAGAGAAATCCCCAAATTGGGTTCGAAAAGGCGTTCAGCAATGAACTTAGACTCCATGCTGCTGCTGCAGCGGTTAAGGATATCCCTGAATCTTTCAGGTAAGGTACCAGCTGAAAGCCTAGAGTCCCAGAGGTCAGGATAATCAAGAACTCTGCTGCGATTACTAACCATAATGCGCTCGTCCTAATAGCTTCCGGTGCAGTCCAGCTTTTTTCTAATGGCATTTGTAGGCTAGATGAATATGATCTGCCAGATCTCTCCGATTTCGATGGTGATGAAGATGCCGCACCATCTGGAAGAAGGCCAATGTCTTCAGGCTTGCGTCTCATGAAGATTAAAAGTGGTATTGAGAGCAGGATGGAATAACTGCCAAGTATTCGATAGGCGGTTCGCCAGCTGGCCCATACGGCTATTAACGTAATTAATTGGACATTTATTGCACCGAAACAGGGTCTTGCCATTGACACCAAACCTAGAACAAAGTTTCGGCGTTTTTGAAAAAAATTAACGGCTACAGTTTTAGGAACCACCCCTATGAGTGCAGGGTTGCCAAATCCTCTGGAAATTATATAGGCAGCGTAAAAATGCCATACGGAGGACATTCCACCAATCCAGAAAAAGCAGATTCCTGTAATAAGTGCCGCTATGGGCATAACTATACGGGGACCGTGCGCGTCTGCGATTTTCCCAAAGACTGGCGTTAGTAATCCAGCAGACCATGTTCCAATACTAACGCCCATAGCGATAGTGCTTCGATCCCATCCAGTGTCTTCAAACATAAGTGTCTGGATTCCAGCCAGTGTTACCTGAGCCGATCCCGTGGCAGCATACGTACCCATTGCTCCAACAGCTAACACTATCCATCCATAGTAAATACGACTACTGGGTGTCCAGCGCGCAGCTCTCCTAAGAATACGCATTCGGCGATTCTACCATTTGCCTCCTGAGAGATAAGTAAATTATTCCTAACTTGATTGGCTGAAAATCCTGTAAAGGAGTAATACAAGATCACTCCCGTATAATTTGCTTTGCGAGTTCTGGAACGATTAATAAAAGTAGTTTCGAGAATCCTTATAGACGAAAAAATGGAGATGTCATTTGAGAATTACTGACATGAAAATAGACGTCATCAAGCGTGAACTCCCAGATACCGGACTTAACTCCGATCTTGGTAGGTTTTTTGGTGAGGTTGAACAGGGAGTTCTACGTATATTCACGGACGAAGGACTAGAGGGTAATTGCTTTGTAGGGGAGTTCCGTAATGGTGGCGATTCCTTGTACGGCCCTATTCTAAAAGTACTTAAAGAGGAAATCTTAGGTACTGATCCGGCGGATCGTGAACTTCTATGGAGCCGACTTAGATTGCTTTCAGGTAGACGAGGGATGAAGATGACTGCATGGGCTCCTGTAGATGTAGCTTTATGGGATATCGCCGGCAAAGCCTCGGGATTGCCGGTCTTCAAACTGTTGGGTGCTCAAAGATACGAGGTCGAGCCATACGCGACCTATCCTCCACGCCACACTACTTCCGCCGGCTATGTAACAGAATCGCAAGAAATAAGTTCGCATGGGTTCCGAGCGTACAAAATTCACCCCGGAGTTATGGGGAGTAAAGAAACTATTGAGATGGTAGGCATGGTAAGGAATTCTGTTGGAGATGACATGGAACTGATGCTAGATCCAAATTGTGGTTACGATTTCCGTAAAGCATACGACATTGGCAGAGCTCTGGACGACAATGGGTTCTATTGGTATGAAGATCCGGTTCCGTACTACGATCTCGATGCGATTTCACAACTGACTGAAAGGCTTAAGGTGCCTATTTGCATGAGTGACCAATCGGAAAATCAGTTTTTTCAGGGTGCGCAAATGATCCGACTGAACTCGAACAGACTTGTACGAGGTACGGCAGCGAAACTTGGAATTACAGGACTAAAAAAGCTATGCTCAATGGCAGAAGGGTTTGGATTAAACTGTGAGATAGGGACTGCGGGGAACTCTCTGTTGAATATAGCAAACCTACACGTTATATATTCGGTCACAAATTGCGCGTACTTCGAATGGTGGCAGCCAACAGAGGCACATCGCTTCGGCCTCGTTGATGATATTTCCCGCAATGCACAGGGCATGATTGAAGCTCCTACGGCACCAGGATTGGGATATGAAATCGATTGGGACTTTATCGATTCTAGAAAGGTCACCACGTTAGAATAACCGCGTCCTTTAGGGGGATATGATGCATGTAGGAACACAGTTGAAAGCCAGAAACGATGATGACTATAGAGTGTTTGCTCAGCTTGGGGTCAATCACATTTGTGGCTACCCACCCGGATGTCCGGAGTCATGGACAGCTGAGACCCTGACTAGGTATAGAGAGCATGTGGAGTCTTTCGGGATCAGTTTGGACTTCATCCCTCTGCCATTGAACTCCCATGAAATATCCAATGCGGAGTATCCGAACATC
>CAJXEF010000236.1 GCA_913052545.1 uncultured Chloroflexota bacterium | reverse complement strand
AGAGGTAAACGCCTCGCTGCCGTCATGTAAATGAGATCCCGACAAAGTGAAAACACCCAACGCCACTACTAATATCGCCGCTCCAAAGTAATTTATAGATACATCACTTCGACCTTGATCCCATTGCTGGTACTGATATTTCAACATTGGCCAAGCAAATTTTATAGCTATCAATCCTATCAAGAAGGACGTGGCAAATACCCATCTCCAATTCAAATAATGAAGAAATAAACCAAACAATCCAACCCCGATAAAAGTCCCTATTCTTGAAGCCGTTACGGGAACGGAAAACGCCCTGCCACGTTCGTTTGTATCAAATACCATAGCCAACATGGCATTAGCATTGGCAGTAATTAATGCTCCTCCAATGCCACCGATCCCGCTCCACAGAATTAATTGCCCAAGGGTTTGAGAAGTAGTGGCCATGAGATTACCAAATGACATTATGACTGCGCCCACAAAAAAGAGGCGTACATGACCATACCGTTCACCTAATCTAGCCGCCAAAAATACGGTGCTACCAATAACCAACAACCGTATAATGACTGACCAAGCAGCGTCATCAATGTCTACGCCGAAATATTCCGCAACTGAAGGGATTGTCAGGGTCACTGGCAGGAAAGTAGCCTGGACCAATAGATGGCCGAGCCCTAAAGCCCAAAGGGTTTCTCTACGTTGTTTGGTTGAGGCCAACTCGCGAAAGCCGGTAACAAAGTTAAGGCGGTACCAGACCAACGTTAAGGGATTCACTGATTTTTCTCCACCTTATATGATATAGACTGAACAATTTATTCCGTTAATCTTCTCTAACCCGCAACAGTGTACCAGAAATGATCTTGTATTAGATAAGAAGTGCAATATATCAACCCTCGTACGCAGATCTATGATAATACGTTAAAGTAAGTTTATTGATGACTAAATTACATATATATCATAAAATTTCATTATCCTCCAAGTTCTGCGGAAACTTGTGAAAATCAGATCATCAGTAAACGAAATCATGATAATACGACCAGATATTAAAAGGATTAATAGCAAATGCAAGAATATGATGGTGGAGAAGCAATACTTGAAGCCTTCCGGAACCTCGGAGTAGATTACATTATTTCATCACCCGGTTCCGAATGGGCCCCGGTATGGGAAGCCCTTGCCAGGCAAAAAACACGCGAAACCCCCGGCCCAACTTACATCAACTGCTGGCACGAAACACTAGCAGTAAATATGGCACTTGGATACACCAGAATTACGGGGAAACTCCAGGCAGTTTTACTACATGCCGGAGTTGGTTTATTACAGGGAAGCATAGGTATTCACGGCGCAAATCAAGGAGAAGTCCCTATATTAATATGTTCCGGCGAAGCTAATAGTTATGGAGAAAACCCAGAACTAGACCCACAAGGTCAGTGGTACCGCAACTTGAGTGTCGTCGGGGGACCCAACAGGTTCGTAGACCCATTTACGAAATGGAGCGGCCAAGCTACCAGCCCATACACCCTCTATGAGCAACTAATTAGAGCAGGAGAGATGGCGCAACGAGTTCCTCTAGGCCCGACTTTTTTGGACATCCCTATTGAAACTATGATCCATCCTTGGAACCCTCCGCAGAAAATGCGCCAAATACCCACAGCTCCCAAAACCCAACCTTCATCGGAACTAATTGACAAACTTTCAGCCATGTTAATATCAAGTACGAATCCTTTGATAATTACAGAATCTGCCGGCAAAGAGCCAGCGGGTTTTAACAATCTTGTGGAACTGTCTAACCAGCTGGCCATCCCAGTCATTGAGAGCTCCCCAACATATTCTAATTTCCCCAAAAGCCATCCTATGCATCTCGGATTCGACCCTTCGCCCTTAATCGATAAGGCTGATCTAGTTTTGGTGATAGGTAGTCGATCACCCTGGTATCCTCCAAGCGCAGGACCAACAAACGCCAAGGTTATAGCTATAGACGAAAATCCCATTAAGGGCCAAATGGTACATCAAAACCTGATGGCCGATATGTACATAGAAGGTGACTTAACTACCACGTTAGAACTACTGAACGCCGATCTAAAAACTAATAATAAACCTAATGCTGCTGTGATCCATGATCGCTGGATTCAATATAAAAATGAACACGACCAATTCCAGGAAAAGAACAGAATATCAAGAAAAGAAGCCAGTAATAAAACAACAATCGATCCGATCTATCTTTGTCAGGCTTTAAGCGAAATTATGCCGGATAACGCTGTGTATGTCGAAGAAACCACATCTCATCGCAATACTATTCTACAGCACGTAAACTGGGAAACCCCTCATAGCTACATCCACCCACATGGTGGTCTAGGTCAAGGCCTCGGATTGGCCCTGGGAGTTAAGCTAGCCAAACCAAACCAACCGGTCATAGCTCTCATGGGAGACGGAGGACTCTTATATAATCCTATAACCCAGAGTTTCGGAGTAGCAGGTGAAGCCAATCTTCCGTTTCTAACAATTGTATTCAATAACGGCAACTACGAAGCTATGCGAAGGAATCATCTCCATTATTATCCAAATGGAGAAGCTTTCGAATCAGGTATATTCCACGGCGTGCATATCCCAAGTCCAGAATACTCGGAGCTAGTAACACCTTTTGGAGGTTATGGGATCAAAGTGGAAAGCCCCTCTGAACTCGTTCCAGCATTGGCCTCTGCCTTAGAAGCCGTGAACAACGGTAAGTTAGCCATTGTTGACGTACTACTTGATAAATGATGCGAGGGAGAAGGATTGAGGGGTTGAGAACACAATTGAAAGAATCTTATGAGGATATACGTTGATAACATGAGGTGGTTGGTGGAGCTGGCGAGACTCGAACTCGCTACCTCTTCAATGCCATTGAAGCGCT
>CAJXEF010000235.1 GCA_913052545.1 uncultured Chloroflexota bacterium | reverse complement strand
CAAGGGAAGTCCTAGTAAAAGTCGGGTTGGGCGGATGGGAACGTTCTAACCAACGAGAATTAAGCGGCGGAATGCAGCAAAGAGTCGGGTTAGCCCGTGCGCTCGCAATGGATCCATCAATCTTATTAATGGACGAGCCATTCAGTGGGTTGGATCCACTGATCCGCCGTCAAATGCGAGCAGAGTTGTCCACTCTGCAACAGGAAATACAGAAAACCATAATTTTCATTACTCATGATTTAGATGAGGCCATAACAGTAGGAGACAGGATCGCTATTATGCGGGATGGCGAGATAATCCAATTAGGAACTCCAGAAGAAATCATTACCAATCCGGCAGATAGCTTTGTTGAGGAATTCACAGAAGGCATACCCAAAACAAAAATAATAAATATCTCAAACATAGTTAGTGAAGCATCAGTCTTTTCTCTACCAGACTCTCCCGAAGCTATTTTACGTTTGATGGATCATGCCCAATCCGACTATGCAGTTGCCGTTGATCCATCTAACAAATATCTGGGCACCGTCTTTAGATCCGATCTGCATAGCGCCTCCAACAGCGATACCAGCGACACCTCAGTTCACATGCATTCGAACGTGACGCCAATACAACCTGACACAACGTTAGAAACAGCGTTAACAATTATGAGTCGTGAAACCCTAGCAGTACCGGTTACGGACTCAGCCAATACATTTTTAGGGATGGTAACACCTCAAGATCTATTAAGAACTCTAGCCAATAGCCAATAATCACTCTTTAGTGATCTGTAAATAAAACCAACCGAGGTTGAGCTAATAATGTTAAAAAAAATCATATCCGTCACAAACAACCACTCTAAAGAGAATCTCCATACCGATCCGAACAAGTATCGGAAATTTGTAACGCTAGGTATGTTTGGTTTCGTGATCGTTACTGCTTTGGTAGTCTCGGTTCTCATACACATGGCGATCGAAGACGATTCTTTAAGATACCCAACAAATATTAGTCCCGAATTAACCGTAGTTATTGACGCAACTATCCAATGGGCAGTGATCAATGGAGAATGGTTCTTTGACGGTATAAGTGATGCGGTGAAAATCACACTCGGCAAGCTGAAGGATTTTCTTGTCTGGATACCTTGGCCAGTAATGGTAACCTTGGTTTTCCTTTTGGCCTGGCGTTGGTCAACATTTCGGATAGCTATTGCATCGTCGATAGGGATGATGCTGATAGGGTTAGTGAATTTGTGGGAACCCGCCATGGTCACTATAGCAATCATGGTCATATCTGTAACTATCGCAATATTATTGGGAATACCAGTAGGTATACTTATGGCTCGCAGCGATTTTATAGAAAAATTAGCCCGCCCAGTTTTAGATGCAATGCAAACTATGCCCAGTTTCGTTTATTTGGTCCCTGGAATCATGCTTTTTGGGCTTGGAAACGTAGGGGCAATCTTGGCGACAGTTCTCTATGCTATACCGCCTTGCATCAGGCTGACTAATTTGGGTATCAGGCAAGTCGATCCTTCGGTGGTTGAAGCAGGCGTTTCGTTTGGTTCAACCTCTTTACAATTATTGTTTAAAGTACAAATTCCTTTGGCAATCCCGACTATCATGGCAGGAATAAACCAGACAGTTATGATGGCCCTCGCTATGTGTACCATAGCTGCCATGGTTGGTGCAGGGGGTCTTGGGTTAGAAGTACTTAGAGCAATGGGTCAATTAGAGGAAGGAAAGGCATTTATAGCTGGCACAGCAATTGTCGTGATGGCAATAATCTTTGACCGAATCTCACAAGGCTATATCCTGTCAAAAAGTAATTAACGATCATAGATAGAATCATCACAAAGCAAAAGGGTGCCAAACATTTGGCACCCTTTTGCTATAAGTCCCTGAAAATGCAATCGATTGCTTGCCAGACTGCTCTTTATTATTTAGCTAGAGCTGCTGTCACGTTCGCAGCTACGTCAGCTGGTACCCAGTCTTTCCACGCATCGTTATTGGTTAAGTACCAAACGCCTGTTGCTGAATATGCCTCTTCAGAATTATCGTATTTATCCTTGTTTTCTCCGTACCATCCTTCCGCGGCCAATTGATTACCTGCACTCCAGTCCCATTTTTGGAAGAAAGGTATTAACTCAGGGGCGTCTGCTACTAACTCGGTATTCATAGCTATCATGATCTCGGCGGCCGGGAAAGCACATCCATGAACAGGATCATTCCCTGCACACTCTGACGGATCAGGTTGCTCAAGATCAAACATGTCCAGCTTGTGGGCCAAAGCTGTAGGACCCCAGTAGTAAAACAGTATCGGCTCTTCCTTCATGTAAGCTCCTTCAATAGCCGCAGCTAGAGCTCCTGCAGTACCTGGGTCTCTAAGTACAACGTGATCCTCAAGACCCATGCCTTTTATTTGTCCGGGACCTGTATCAGCTGCTCCGTCCTGAACAGCTCGACAACCCCAACCGGAAATGCAGCCGATCAATACAGCTTTACCATCACTATCTGGTTCAACAAATAGTTGTTTAAACTCTTCAGTCTTAAGATCTTCGACAGAATCTAGCTCTGGATTGGCATCGTGAAGATATCCAGGAATCAGAAATGTACTTTGCCAGTTATCTTCTAGACTTTTTCCGACAGGTATAACTTCGCCGGCCTTCACAGCTTCGTTCCAGGGTTTATTCTGGTTCGGGAGCCATATTTCCATGGTGATATCAACATCGCCTTTACGTAACCCCTGGAACAATGGAACCGTTGTACCTTCAATTTGTGATGTCGTGTATCCATATCCGTGTTCAACAATGTATCTGGCTACACCGTTTTGCACCAATGCGCTGTCCCAGTTTAGTCCACCGAACACTATTTCTCGTTTTTCTCTTTCGGGTATGACCTCGACTATCTTCTCAACTTCCTTAATCTTAATTACGTCCTTTCCGGCTACCTCTTTTAT
>CAJXEF010000234.1 GCA_913052545.1 uncultured Chloroflexota bacterium | reverse complement strand
CATGATAATAGATACGCACACGCACGTAGTAAGCAGTGATAAGACAAAGCATCCACTTGATCCGGGAGCAGGCGGATGGTCTCTAGAGGTTAGTAATGATGTAGAAGATTTGATGATGGAGATGGATAACGCAGGAGTTGAATGTGCTACGCTAGTACAACCCAACGGTACTTATGCCTTAGATAATACTTATCAATGCGATAGCGCCGAAAAGTATTATCCACGGACCGTATCTGTAGGAATACTTGATCCTGCGGCGGCGGATGCAGCGGACAAGCTTTCTTATTGGGTGAATGAACATAATATGAAAGGGATACGTCTCCAAAGTCAGGCGGACCATGATGACCCAATATGTGATCTTTTATGGGAACGAGCAGAAACTCTTGGTATACCAATTTCTTTGGGCGGCGGCGGGACTCCAGAGAAGGTAAATCAGATGCGCAACATCGCTGCCCGGCATCCTAATGTGATCTTTGCCCCTGATCATTTTGCGGGTTGGAGTGGATCCGACGACAAGCCAGGTATGACTACAGCGTTAGAAGGGTTGGCCAAATTGTCTAACGCACATCTCCGTGTTTCTAGCACGAGCCTAGGTCCTTACGAGGAGTTAGATTCGACAGGTAAGGATTTGTTTAGACGTGTGATTGAAGCGTTCACCCCTCGCAGGGTCATGTGGGGATCAAACTTCCCGTCATCTCGGGACGGTGGCTATATTGGGCAAGTACAGCTAGGTCAAACGGCTTTGCCATGGCTGTCTGACGCGGACAGGGTGTGGATCATGGGAGAAACGGCGCATAAACTTTGGCCAATGCTGTCAGTTATTAAATAGAATGACGGGGAATTTCGTTGACACGTTTATATCCCAGTGCTAGCCTTGATATTAAATCAAGGTCGTACTGCCAAATAATTAAGGGGGCATGTTCATGAAGTTTGGACTTTTTGATACTTGGAATGCCATATACGCAGGCGGCAAGGTCCCTTGGGATCCCGAATACTCTGGAGGTAAGCTTCTCGAAAAAGAGGCCTATGTATTAAATTTTGAACAGATTGATGCGATTGAATCCGGGGGTTGGGATTACCTTTGGCTCGGGGGAGGCCACTTTTCCACGCAGGGCAGCATGGACCCTCAGTGTCTTATGTTGGCTGCCATTCTCTCCCAACGTACCAAAAACATCAAGATCGGTACCTCCATACACCGTCCATTAATGAAGCTGTCAGGTGAGACACTAAGGGAAACGGCATTACCACATGAGAGATATGCGTTCGATAATCTTATGCTAGATGACCCCTTCCAGATCGCAGAACAGGTCTCTATTGTTGACCAGGTCAGTGAAGGTCGGTTCATCTATGGTGGAGGTGCACGCTCTCGTGGCTCCGACGAACGGCGGGATTACTTCTTTGAATTTCTCGAGGTTATGAAGCAGCTTTGGACAGAGGAGCATTTCTCTGGATTTGAAGGGAAATATTACAACTACCCCGCCTTTTACGAATCGTACATGGGTATCCCCAAGCCCTATCAGAATCCACATCCCCCTATGTTGTTACCCGTGGACAGCCAGGCGAGTTTCATCCCTATGGGTGAGAAGGGCTATAGGATTGCTGTTGGAGCAGGAAGTTCTCCCCATAATCTGAGGGGACATTCGGTTCTAAGGGAAGACATCAATGACTATCGGAAGGCTTGGAAGGACGCGGGCCATCCTGGAGACCCGACTACAGTGGTTCGTGTACCCACCGTGTTAGCCGACACGAAAGCCGAGGCTGATCGCCGAGCTGAAGATCTGATGAGGCTTGCCCGACACTATTACTCCGGAAGACAGGGTATTGGAAGCACCGATGCGGGTAGTGCTAGCCCTGATACGACAGAGGAAGTGAATATGTTCGGGACACCGGAAGAAGTGGTGGAAAAAATACATATGTTCCGGGAGGCATTTAGTACGGATGAAATCATGTTCGAGATCAATTGGACTTCATCCGTCCCTCGCGAAGTAGTGATGGATTCGATTCGATTGATTAGCGAAAAGGTGATTCCCGAGTTCAAATAATACCTGGTCTACTATCATTAAAGTGTCATTCCTATAAGCCCCCTGCCGGGGGCTTATATTTTGTTAGAAGAATACTCAAAAATAGCTAATATGATCGATGGATTAGGTTCTTATAATGGGGCTTATTAGTCGAGCTATTAGTAGCGGCTGTCCTCATCTTGATCAGGAATCATCTGTAAAAACAATGTGATCATCACAGCGTTCTGTAACTACATCTAGATTAGATGTAATTGATTAAGATTATAATCACTCCCCAAGCTATGAATCCTAACCCAGATATTCTGCTCACCCAGATTCCCTGTGGTAGAAGCTTTTCAAGTAGCACAAATGCCGCGAGAGCACCAATCCAAAGCAGGTTCATTATCCCTAAAACAAACAGTAGAGCCATTAATAGCCAGCAACAGGCAACACAATAGCCACCGTGTTTGATTCCCATCTTAATGGCACCTAGTTTACCCTCTTTCCATTCGGTCATTATAAAACCCATTGGAGTTCTACAATGGTTTAGACAGGCATATTTGAATGGAGTCCACTGAAATATGCCAGCTGATATCAGGAGGCATGCTCCGAGAATATTACTTGTGATTGAGCCCATCATTCCGGTGAGTAAACCCTGTGTATAAACCGCCCAGTTTCCAACTGTAGCGACTAGAGAAAAGGCAATCCACGATATCAAATACCCGGATAGAAATATACTGGTAGAAACGTATGCTAAAGAATTTTGTTTGCGACTCCGATTAACCATCGCGTAGATCAGGATTGTTGGAATGGCGCTCGGAACCATCATAGCCACCATCATTACTGTCCACATCAAAAACATGGACCACCAGTCAACCCAATTCCAGGGCATAAACTGAGGCATTGCAATGGACATATTAAGATCCATTCCGCGTGCAACATG
>CAJXEF010000233.1 GCA_913052545.1 uncultured Chloroflexota bacterium | reverse complement strand
TGGGAAGAACAGAAGATGATCGACGAGTCTCGAAAAATCCTTCACTCACCTGATATCGCTATTTCAGCTACATGCGTCCGTGTTCCGGTATATATATCTCACAGTGTTTCGGTTCACATTGAACTAGAGAATCCGATCTCGGTTAAGGAAGCTAAAGATAGTCTAAGGCTTATGCCCGGTTTACAAGTCATGGATGACCCGGCCAATAATATATATCCCATGCCGTCGGATGTGGCTGGTAAGGATGATGTGTATGTAGGTCGTATAAGGCAAGATGCTTCACATCCGAACGGGCTAGCTATGTGGGTAGTGTCGGATAATCTTCGGAAGGGTGCTGCTCTGAATTCCATTCAGATAGCGGAAGAGATGATAGAAAGGGATTGTCTCCGGATGTGACACTAGACCCGCAGTAGGTCACAGGATCTATACCATTTATGGCCAAAGTTTGTGACATTTAACCATCTCCGACGACAAAATTTCACCTATAAGTATAGCCGGTGTGGTGTCCCATTATTCTTATCTGGGATCGTGTATAATGGCCCAAAACAAATAGGAGGCTCAGCATGGAAGAACTAGGTAGGCTGATAACCGCTATGGTTACTCCGTTTGATAATTATGGCCAGCCAGATTACCCTCAAGCTAGACGTCTGGCTAGTGCATTGCTCGATTCGGGCAGTGATGGAGTAATAGTCTCTGGAACAACAGGTGAGTCTCCTACCTTGAGTACAGAAGAAAAACTTCGTCTATTCGGTGAAATTAAAGACGAAGTAGGTTCTAGGGGCAAGGTGATCGCTGGTACAGGGAATTACAATACATCTGAAACGATAGAACTTAGTCAAGAAGCAGAAAAGATTGGAGTAGACGGGGTTCTACTGGTTGTTCCTTATTATAACAAGCCTCCTCAGGAAGGCTTGTATCAACATTTTAAGACTATTGCCGAACACGTACATCTTCCTTGCATGCTTTATAACGTCCCCAGTAGGACAAGTCTGAATATGACAGACCAAACTACTCTTCGACTTAGTCATGTAGATAATATTGTGGGTGTTAAAGAAGCCAGTAGTGATCTAAACCAAATCGCGAGAATTATAGACGGTGCACCTTCGGGATTCAGAGTTTGGAGCGGTAACGATGACGAAACCTTTCCTATCATGGCCATGGGCGGATATGGAGTGGTTAGCGTATTATCTCATCTTGTCGGATCCCAAATTAAGCAAATGATGGGCTTACTACTGGAGGGAGATGTGGAAAAGGCAGGGGCGGAACATAGGAGACTTTTACCAATTTTTAAAATCATGTTCACCGTTGCTAATCCAATACCGATCAAATACTCGCTTAACCAGGCAGGGTTTCACGTGGGAATGCCCAGATTACCGCTGGTAGATCCAGATGAACATGTAGCCGCTAGCATCAATCAAGTCGTTTCAAATTATAAAATAGATTTGCCGCTAAATTAGCTAGCTTAATCAGAAGATCGTGGAGACTATTGGGGTATATGGCTGTTTATAACCAACGAATGCCCTCCTTTAATGATGGACAATTGTCAAAGCGATGGAGCATCTCTTTTCTTTATCTCATAAACGCCACGGTAATTTTCCGGCAACAAAACAGCAACCCGATTCATCATCAGGTTAGACACTGAATTTATAGCGTTTTTGTCAATTCGTCCTTCTAATACAGGTGGTGTAAACGGAGGACCAATGTTGACTCTGAACCTTTGTAGGGGAAGTACCATCCTCCAGGGGGCGAATTTCTCCGTTCCACTAATACCAATCGGTAAAATAGGGGCTTGGGATTTTATTGCTAGAAACGCTGCTCCTTGCCGAGCTTTTTGCATTGAGTAAGTAGGGCTTATTCTTCCCTCAGGGAAGATCACGATAGCTCCATCTTGAGACAGCACTTTCAGGGCTGTTTTCAGGGCATCTAGGCCTGTGCCAGACCGATCTAGAGGGTGGACTTTGGCCAAACGCATAAGAGCACTTTTCCAGCGATTGGAAAACAATTCGATTTTTCCGAGATAATTTAAGACTCTTGGTGTGCTGACAAATAAAGCGGGAGGATCATTGTAGGAAAGGTGGTTAGATATTATGATCAATGGCCCGTAACGCGGAACATATTCTGCACCGTAAACTTCTAAACGACCGAAAAATTTAAAACAAAAGGTCGCAAATAGACGTAGTGAACCATATATCCACTTCATGTAGGCTCCGTTATAGGAATATTGGTAGGAGTATCTCTGAGTTTTTGGATGATTAATTCGGTAACTTGTTTAGCGCTTAGATTATCTGTGTTAATCTTCCAAGCGTCTTCGGCTATCGCTAATGGCGAGTTGGTTCTATTTGAGTCGATGATATCCCGTTTTTTAATACTGTCTACAATCTGGGAATAATTTACTTCAACGCCTTTATCTTTAAGCTCTAACCAACGGCGTCTAGCTCTCACGGGTAAGGAGGCGGTGATGTATATTTTTAGGTTAGCGTCGGGGAGTACAATCGTACCAATATCACGACCTACCATTACGATATGCTTAGTTGACGCTAATAATCTTTGTTGGGTAACGAGGGCCAGTCGTACGCCGTCATGCTTAGATATTTGGGATACATGGTCCACTATTCGAGGTTCTACAAGTTCATCTTTAAGGGATATACCATTTATTTCTATGGAGCTTCCTACATCATCATCAACTTTGATGCTAAGAGTATCGGCTAAACTTGCAAGTGCATCTTGATCTGATGCAGATATATTTTTATGTAACGCGAGCCATGTTACTGCTCGGTACATTAAGCCGGTATCCAAGTAGGCTATCCCAAGTTGTCGGGCTAATGAACGGCCAACCGTAGTTTTCCCTGACGCTACAGGTCCATCTATTGGTATGGCCATCTTAGAAGTTCTCAAGTCTCGTGCTCCTTATATCGCTTACTGAATTATATCATCCGCTTATGAGA
>CAJXEF010000232.1 GCA_913052545.1 uncultured Chloroflexota bacterium | reverse complement strand
GAATGATTCTCAGGTAGTGAGTAGCAGAATGTGCGGGAATATGGTATCGGGGCATCAACCGCTATATCCGCATACATAATTTTGGTGGGATTCGGATATGTTTACCAAAAGTTGATTGGCTTAGCCTTCTGTTTCGCTTCGTGATCGTCTTGGTAATGGTTTTTCTTTTATCCGGGCAGCTCTACCTTGTAAGCCCCGGAGATAGTATAATTTGGCGCGGCGGACTGATCCCTGTCGTGTGACTTCCAAGGAATCAATTAAGGGTGAGTGTAGTGGGAAGATTCGTTCTACACCTATGCCTCCTCCCGCAATCCTACGCACGGTGAAATTGGCGGCTGGACTTGTTCCATTTTGCCTACGAATCACCACCCCTTGAAAAGCCTGAACTCTTTCTCTGTCTCCTTCACGGATGCGGAAGTTGACTCTTACTGTATCACCGGCCCCAAAATGCGGGAGGTCGGGGAGTGTTTCAGGCTTTAATAATTGGGATGCGTCCATAAAAATATGACCCTTTTATCGCCCTTGCGGGTGGGATGTGTCCAAATCGATGTTAACTTGAATTCCTGTTTCAAATGATACCACAGCATCGCCTTCCAAGATACATCGAGGCCGTTTATTAGTTAACAGGTAGGATGTCCTGTAATGGCTACGACTTTTATAGAGTGCAGGTGGGTTAACGTTGCATGTACCAAGCTCCGTCAATTAAATCTTGGGATATTGGAATTCTTTCGTCAGCCTCGGTAGTGGCTATGAAATGCATCTGGGGACCTTTTCTGAGATTATGCTGGGGCTCAGTGATTTGCCATGTATTAACGAGCGATGCGAATAAAGGGGAATATCCCGGTTGTTTAATTTGAATTTTGCTTTTGGGGCCCAGGGATTCAATATAGACTCGAGAGGGTGCTGTTAGGTTGGCTGATATATTGCTTATATTGGAATGATCTGGAACTGTTGTAACCATGAGGAACCACCTCTATGAATAACGTTTATATGTGATTTGCAGTCAGGATATAGAACATGTGTACTATTTATAAGGACCATATGTCAGTGCCGATTTGTGAAAACTAAACCTACTGAGCATAGGCGGGATTAATGAGGGAATTGTTAATCTGGCAGTTTACAAATATTGTTTGAACCATTCGATCGTTTTTTTCAAATACTCTTCCCTTAAAGTAGGATGGCCGTACCGGAGAAACAGGTGTGAGCAATTCGGAAATCGTACTAACTCTACTGTTTTGCCGAGACGTTTCAATATAGTGAAATAAGATTCGCTTTGACTTATTGGACATCTGAAATCTGATTCCCCGTGCAATAACAAAACCGGTGTTTGGACGTATGGGGCGAAGGTGATCGGGGATTTGCTCAGCAATTTCTGAGCGAATGCGTGCAGGGTTTCATTACCGGGGTTAGTTGGGTTACTGCTCCACTGGGCTTCTCCAAAGGTTATTCCTATATCGGACGTTCCATACATTCCGAATAAATCGGTACAAGGAGCTCCGACTACTGCAGCTTTGAATAGATCTGTTTGTCCAATTATCCAACTACTCATATATCCACCGTAGCTATATCCATGGACTCCTAAACGGCTTGAATCTACGTAAGAGCGTTCACGGAATTGGTTTACAGCAGCCATCAAATCTAAATAATCTTGGCCTCCCCAGTCGCCGATAACGGACTCCATAAAAGCGTTCCCGTATGTTGATGAACCCCTCGGATTGACCGCTAACACTAAATAACCATTAGAGGATAAGAGTTGTTGGCATGCCGAGAAACTGTCGTAGAACGCTCCATTAGGACCCCCATGTATATCTAAAACTAATGGGTATTTTCCGGATGGGTCAAAATCTGGAGGTAAAAACAACCTACAGTCGAGTTCAACACCGTCTCGTTGGATTGTGGTTCGTTCCATTGAGCCAAGGGAATGTTGCTCCAGATATTCTTGGTTGTACTGGTCTATTTTGCCGATCAATTTTGGCTCTGATCCCAACAAATAACAATTTAAATAGCTGGGTACATTCGGACTGGAAGATCCTATAACGGCAATAGTAGAGTTCAGATCTAGTGCTAGGCTATTGCTTTGGCATCCTCCTCCGAATAATTTTCTAGCTGTACCAGTCCTATCAGAAACTTGGTATAAATATGTCTCCCCTCGGTGATCGCCTAATAACAAAATGTCTCCATCTTGCTGCCAACGAAGCTCTGCGGATTCTCCCCATGATGGAAATGATATGGTAGGTCTAAAAGAGTCAGTAGTTATCTTGATCGGGTCGGATTGAGAGTTTAGAACATACAACCAAGATTGCCACACAACCATGTAACCAGGATCCTCTGACCCTATTGCTAAGAGGCGGTCTCCTTCTGGAGACCACGCTAAAGCACCAATTCCACCCAAGAGCCCCGACCATAATTGGGGTTCTCCGCCGCTATTGGGAATCACATAAGCTTCTGTTCCTGATTGGAGTAGTCGATTTTCCAATCGGCTGGAGATAAAAGCGATTTTTGATCCGTCGGGAGACCATACTGGATTAGTATCGTCAAAGTCGCCATGCGTGAGTTTTGTGGTCTCTTTGGCATTCACGTTGGCCGAAAAAATATGAAATCTCCAATCATCCTTCCAGCCCAATGTGTCGTGGCGATAATCTAGTTGGGTTATGTGTGTGGTGCCAGCTCTGGATTCTGTGGTTGAATTTGCTTCTTTGATTCGTGCAGAAAATGCAATTGACGTACTGTCTGGAGACCAAGTGTAGGAAAAAATATCGCCGTCTACTTGGCTAACTTGCCAGGCTTCACCGCCGACGGTCGGGATTATCCACAGTTGTCGGTAGATTGGAGGATCATCAGCAATTTTAGACCGATCACACTCGCTTATTACAGAAGCTGCTGGCATATGAGGCATTTGGATTGGTCTAAGAAAGGCCAAATAATTTCCAGAAGGGGAGAATTTTGAATTTGTATCATTTGG
>CAJXEF010000231.1 GCA_913052545.1 uncultured Chloroflexota bacterium | reverse complement strand
CTGGTGATTCTATTTCATGTACTGTCATATATTTTGGGCTGCCTTCAATCGCCTCAAACCGCCTGTTTCGAATATACCCCGGCACCTTGTAACACTCGGGTAATCGTTCGTTATTATATGCTTCGTTAAATTTTGAATCCAATTCAGCTGGAACAGACATACGCCCGATTAAAACCGCTGGGGACATATCCGCCTGATTGGTCTCATCCGTGAGAGCATCAGGGTAAATCATCCGGTACACGTTTCTAATAAAGTTTTTACCTATCACGGTCGGAGACATGCGTTTAGACCAATCTGTTGGATTAGCCAAAATATTTTTCCATGTGTCCGAATAATAGGCTTCTGCCTCGTCAAGTTCGTAGAAGGCTAAGTATTTGGGTGATCCCTGAATAGCGACATATCTGGCTGCACTCAAAACCCCTGGTATCGCCAGGCGTTCAGCAATATGTTCTTCGTTATACCACCGATTGAATTCATCTTCCAATTCCTCCGCGACATCCACAAAAACCATTAAAAGGCCTCTACCTTTTGTTGCTGCCATCTGACCCTCTCATTCAATAAAAGCTAGATCCGAGAATACAGTTTTACAAGCACATAAGCAAATAGACGGTTCCTTATTGATTCTAAAGGCCGCTCTTTACATCCGATTATTATTATAACGACCACTTTATCTAGAATTTATTCAAATCGAACATACTGAGACAGCTAAATTTTAAGAGTGTTGTGAGCGAAGGTCGTTCTTACAGGCTTCGCCCGGAACCATCATTGACATCTACGATAGTAACATCTTAACCTATGGCCGCTAGGGAACAATAATATTTAGCGGTAGGGGTATAAGTACGACATGAAATTGCTTACATACGAAAATAACGGTAGACCGCGTTGTGGAATATTACAAGAAGACCACGTGATTGATGTTTCCGCTCTTTTAGGGACTCGTCAAACTTTGAAAGACGTTCAAGCATTATTAGAACTCGGGGACGATGCTATAGCAATCACCCAAGATGCACTTGCTAAAAGCAGTAACAACTTGGCTTTGCCGTTGGATTCGGTAAAACTACGATCTCCTATTTTACAGCCACCTACAGTACGTGATTTCATGATTTTCGAGGAGCATGCTACAGCTCAAGGAACCCGTGAAAGAGAAGAAGCGTGGTACCGAATGCCTATTTTTTACTTTTCTAGCCCATTACGTATCTTTGGCCCCGATGAAACCATCCCTTATCCTTCTTGTTCACAAATGCTTGATTATGAATTAGAGATCGGGTGCGTCGTCGGGAAAAATGGAAGTAATATATCTGAAGGCGATGCTCTTTCTTACATCGCAGGCTTTCTAATCTTTAATGATTGGAGCTGTCGGGACGTTCAACGTGATGAAAGCGCAGTTGGACTAGGTCCTGCTAAAGGTAAGGACTCGGCTTCTACTTTAGGACCCTGGTTAGTAACAACTGACGAACTGGCACCCAATATCAAAGACGGGCGCTTACACGTCAAGTGCTCTGCGAAAGTTAACGGCGATTTCTGGGTGGAAGAGAGTGACGGAGGTCTCTCCTATCATACATGGGGGTCTATGATAGAGCGCGCTTCTAGAGATAGCAGAATCGCTCCAGGAGATGTTCTTGGCTGTGGAACAGTAGGAGGAGGTTCCATTGGAGAGGCAATCAGAAAAGGCTACGGCAAGGCTAGATTTCTTCAGCCAGGAGATGTAGTGGAAATGACCGTAGAAAAGATCGGAACACTCCGATCAACAATAGGTCCCAAGGAGGTTAATGACTCCGGCTACCGTTATGGGCCTAAGAATCAACCACCAATGCCTGAGCTGGGTATAGCAAGTAACTATAAATACGAGCTTAAATAGATCCGATCGCAGATTGGATCCTGTGAACTTCCTTCAGGTTAGTCTTCCAGGTGTACGGTAGCGGTAATCCTTGGAGTATCGCCAACCACCCGAGTTGTGTGCCCATCACCGGTTACATCCTCAGCCAAATTCACGTCACCAGGATATACTCGGTGAGTAGTTCCATCTCTCAAACCAATCTCACCTTCTCCCGAGAGAGTGATTACGTATTGTCTCCTGGGAGCATTATGCCAATCACTGAAACGACCCGGTTCGGCAGACCTGAATACGATACCTTTAGTTGCATGCAGAGTGGTGAGCTCAGGCTGAGATGAGAGATCCATTTCCTCTATGTGAGAGTGTCCATCTGATCCGGTATATAACCTATGAAATGCCATTTCATCACCTGTCCATAAACGTAAGTTGGTTTCCTATATTTTCCTCGTACCAATCGGTCTAGAGACGTATTACTCCCACTCCATCAACAATACTAATCTCCGTTCCGAAAGGCTCAGATACTTTTTGCAGCCATTTCAGCGTTTCGTCTCCCACCTCTCTCGTAGACAAAACCGGCCTACCTCGTTGGGGTATCGGCCTCCCATAACCCATATTTATGGGGTAGAGCAAAACTTGATCTAGAACCCCTTTAATATATTCACAAACTGCCACAACACTATTCCAAAAAACCGGATCCGCGGCAAAAGCCCTTGTTCCACCACCAGATCTCGTGTCCAAATAATCCCCGGGTGTTTGATCGTATCCCAAGTTGAAACGCCTGTAGGCTTCGTCAGGCATCCAAAGTACGCTTTCATTTTGGAATATGAAATTACCGAGGCTATAGAAAATAGGGCGATTATTGTAGATTTCTATACCTCTCAAAAAATGCGGCCCATGCCCCGCGAAAAGATCGGCTCCTTGATCTATGGCCCAATGAGCTGCTTCGATAAGGAATTCTGGTGGAGATATTCGGGTTATTCCATGGAATTCACCGGTATTGCCGCTTTCATGGCAATGAGCCCCGTAAACTACCCAGTCAGCTTGCTTGGTAGCCCCTCGGATCCATTTAGCCATCCCATCTAAATCGTCTTGATTCGCTGAGGTAGAGACCCCAAATTCTTCCCCAAGTAAGAACTTGTT
>CAJXEF010000230.1 GCA_913052545.1 uncultured Chloroflexota bacterium | reverse complement strand
AGGCCCTATCTACAGGTTTATAGAATGTTCCTCGTAGTCCCTGACTTTGTTATATATTTGAAGGCGATGCCTATATGATTCCAAAATTATAATCCGGTTATCGGGGGCAACATTTACCGCTACTGGACGCCGGAAACGCCATTCCGGCTCCAAATTAGCACGGCGCCTAGCTTTGATGATATCAGGATTCGCATTTATATAAGTTTGGGCCCACTCTGAAGGTTCTTGCGCATCACCAACCAAAGTGGTAACAAAAATACCTTTCGAGTCATATATTTGAACACGATGATTTCCCCAATCAGTCACATATACATCACCATCAGAATCTACAGCGACACCTGATGGCCCCTTAAGACCCCCCACTCCGGTTTTGGAAGATTCAAATTTAACTAGACACTCACCTTCGGAAGAAAACTTCTGAACGCGATTATTTCCCCAGTCCGCGATATAAATATTATCCTCGCCATCCACACAAATACCCCACGGCATCTCGAACTCACCATCACCGCTCCCTTGATTACCAAACTTAGATTGAAACTCTCCAATCTGATTAAAACTTTGCACACGATGATTCAAGCTATCAACCACCCAAAGGATTCCATGAGAGTCGAAAGCAATTCCGGATGGGCCATTTAGCTGTCCGTCTCCAGTACCTGGCCTACCCCAATGGTAGCGATAGGCCCCCTCTCCATCAAATATTGTTATTCGGTTGACGTGTTCATCCGAAACGAATACTCGACCGGATTTGTCTAAATCTATAGACCGTGGCCACACGAACCGTCCATCTTCGGCACCAACAGATCCAAATTGACCGTGGAACTGTTGGTCTAAATTAAGCTTACTAATCCTCTGCCCCAACTGCTCCACGCCCCTGCTCAAGACATAAATCCTACCATTCGACCCGAGCGCAAAATCTTGAGGAGCCCAAAACCCCTGGCCAGATTGGCTATACATACCAATACAGTAGCTATAGTCATAAACCCGTCCAGAAGCAACAGTGGTCAGCATGTATCTTCTCCTAGAAACACATTAGCAATAGTCTGAACTATACCAACGACATTTGTTCAAAGGTTCCGCCAACAATGGGTACGGGATCAAGCCCCAACCATCCCTCAACTAAGCTAGAATAAAAACCTCGAAAATCATAGTTGGGGTTCAGATCGCCTTGGCTGAGATCCGCCGGCTTCAACGACGGATAAGTACCGTACATTCCTCCATTTACCCTGTCACCTATGACAAAAGCTACGCCTGCGGCTCCGTGATCGGTCCCGGTTCCATTATCACGAACGCGGCGACCGAATTCACTGTATACCATTACCACAACCTCATCCGAAGCGTTGTGTTCGCTTAGATCCGCCAAGAAGTCATTAATAGCTGTTGAAAGTTCTATCCAAAGTTTAGTATGCGATCCCATCTGGTCATAATGTGTGTCGAATGATCCGTGAGCAGTATAAAAAACCTGTGTACCAAGACCTGCCAAATGCACCTGTGCTACGTCTCTAAGGCGTCTAGATATATTATTATTAGCGTATTCAACGTTCGAAGAATACGTCTCCGGAGCAACCCGAATAATGTCTGCCCCTCTCAAAGCGTCCCTGCCTGCCTGCCCTAGGTATTCCATGGTTGGTCCATTACCAATAGTAGGACCGTACATGCGGGCGAAGCTGTTCAGCATTTGAGATCTGTCCTCCTCAGATGTAATACCCGGATTGGACGACAGAACACCATAGGTCGGCAAATGGTTTACAGAGGTAACCGGTACTCCTCTCTTAGTCATAGCCCGTGGCAGACCCTGCCCCAAGCTCACACCTTTTAACACATTCTCACCACTTGGATCTAAATCTTGAATCACATGGCCCAGCCATCCGTTTATCCCTATGGTATCCGGTTCGCAAGTATGCCAAATATCCATCGCTCTGAAGTGTGATCTTGGCGAATTCGCAAATCCGATGCCATGAACGATTGCCATATTCCCTTTGTCGTAAATATCCTTCAGTGGCTCCGTATCGGACCTGAATGCCAGATGATCATCTATTATCAGTAATTCGTCTTGCGATATATGCACCTTTGGCCGATTATCCCAATAAAGAGGCTCGCTATAAGGAACAATTGTATTTAAGTAATCATTGGCCCCCGTTAGTTCTATTACAACTAGCACCGGATCTTTATGAGTCAATACCATATTCATATACCTCTAGATAAACCGTATGTACCAAGTTAGGCAAATTGATAATCTCGAGAAGCGACAATCAGAGTCAGTATCTTACTTATTTTCTGGATCGACATCCTAAGCTGTTCGTCAGTACCCCAGACAAGTGGTCCACCACCTTGCTCAGCATGTACCATTAATTCAGAATAGGTATTTTCACTGACCTCTAATGGCCCCATTACATCGAGGCATGCTTCTACTGTCTCTTCCGGAGAGAGATTCCCCAGCATAAGGACTTGTTTAATGATCGTTTGTACGCCAGGTATCGAAGTATCTCCTATAATTCTGGCTGCGAAATTTACCCGACGCATTAAAACCCCGGGATCGATCCATTCAGAACCCGTATGCCAACCCTCAACACTGGGTGGATTGAGAAGCTCCTGCCCCTGCCAGTTACACTCTAAGGCCAGATTATTGAATCCCGGTGTGAAACCATCATAGTTACCAACCATTCTTACAGTGCCGACTATCAGCTCAGCAGGGCTTTTCACTCGCGCAAATAGCGAATGTTTAAAGAAGTCAGCATTGAACAAGACACGTAAAATAGATCTAATATTACCCTCGAACTCATTGTAAGCTTTCACCAAGATTTCAATCGCCTCAGAATCCATTGGTGGTGTGACATTCCAAGTAGAAACGTGAGGCTCATCCGAAACAAAGAATCTGTAAAGATGCCGAGCTAGAAATCGGGCTGTTGCGGGCTGCGTAACAATAATGTCAACAATTTCCTCGCCACCAAAATTACCCGTATGGCCCAAAAATTCCTTCTCA
>CAJXEF010000229.1 GCA_913052545.1 uncultured Chloroflexota bacterium | reverse complement strand
AATCCGATTAGATCAGGAAGTGGTTATACCAGGACATCAGGGAAAACCGAGACAAGTAGTGACCCGAAGAGCACTTTCTGAACCTCTACATCTAAGAATGCTCGAGATAATTAAGTTGATAATGTTGAAAATTACTCAAGCTGGACTCCGTCAACTTCCAAGTGGTGGACTGATTTTAACAGGTGGAAGTTCAGAACTAGCAGGACTTAAAGAATTAGTCGAAAAAACGGTCGGCGGACCAATCAGAATAGCTTATCCAAATGGGATAGCAGGTCTGCCATCTCAACTTCGTAAACCGGCCTACTCAGCATCGGTTGGTGCGTTACTTTGGGGTATTAAACACCAAGGAGAAGGAAGGAGGTATCAAACAACCCCCAAGTTATGGAACTATCAATCCTTGGTCAAACGATTTGTACGGGCCAAACAAGGGGTGTCCGACTAACCAAAGCAGTCGGCCTACTCGGATAATCCGTTAAGGAAGGCTACATATAACTTTCGATATATAACGCCGTTACACGGAACTTACATCGATCAAAACTATACGGAGGGTAGAAAAATGGTATTAGACAGTTCAGCTTCTTGGGAACCTGGAAACGAGACAGTAGATCAAAGTGAATTACTCCCCGAAATTGCACGTGGGGTACCTTTGATAAAGGTATTCGGAGTCGGAGGTGGCGGTAGCAATGCGGTTAGCCGCATGTATAAAGATAAATTACCAGTGGTGGAATATTATGCGTTAAACACCGACGCCCAACATCTCTTCAGGTGCGACGTGCAACACCGAATAGCGTTAGGACAAAATCTTACCCGAGGACTCGGTTCAGGAGCATTACCAGACCTTGGACGCCAAGCGGCCGAAGAGAGCAGAAGTGAAATTCAACAGGCAGTTGAAGGGGCCGACATGGTGTTCTTGGCGATTGGAATGGGTGGAGGAACTGGCACAGGGGCCGCACCAGTCATCGCACAAATCGCGAAAGAAAGTGGCGCCCTCACCGTAGCTGTGGTTAGTCGGCCATTTGCATTCGAAGCGAATACGCGGAGAAAAAATGCAGATGACGGCATAAGCAAATTGAAAGATCACGTCGATACCCTCATCACTATCCCAAATGATCGATTACTAGAACTAAATCGCGATAACGAATCCACCTTCACCTGGGAAGAAGCCTTAAAAATGGCTGACTCCGTACTCCACCAAGGGATACAGGCGATCGCTGAAGTCGTAACGGTCCCTGGTGAAATCAACGTAGATTTCGCAGATGTAAAAACGATATTGAACAATGCCGGACCCGCCTGGCTCGCCATCGGGAGAGGCAAAGGGGAAAATCGCGCTATAGAAGCCGCTCGGCAAGCGACTAAGAGCCCTCTCTTAGATATTGCTATGGAGGGTGCCAAACGGATCTTATTCGTCATCACCGGTGGTTCAACTTTAACCCTACAAGAAGTACAAGAATCCGCTAGGGTAATAGAAGAGATGTCAGACCCCGATGCAAACATTATATTCGGTACGAGCAGAGATCCACGATTAGAAGACGAAGTAAAAATCACGATGGTAGCAGCAGCATTCCCGGTGATGCAAGAGAATCAACAAATGCGAGAGGCAGAACTTCAGCGCCTACTTCAAGACATAAACCCAGATGTAGAAATGGACCTGGATGTGCCCAGCTTCCTCCGGAATCAATCGGGCGGAAGAAATGGCGGTTCATTCCGTTAAATCTAAATCATTCACTAAATATCAGCATTAGTTAAATGTGACCCGTGTAGGCCTCCAGAGAAATTCATTCAGGCATTTTTCTGGGGGTCTATACAGACAGCAATCAACAGAGTAATATTCTCGCGCGTCTGCCTGAAGCACTTTTCTTTCTAAAGTCCAACCATTGTTGACGCCGGGAACAATTTCGAGGCCGTATCTTCCAGATACGGCCTTCGACATTGTCAGACACGCTGATTGGAAACTAACCTTTTCTTCATCTTATTTTTCCAACCAATTCCACTTAATATACCATTGACTTTATTAAAACAAGGCTTTTAAAATGTGGCATACAATAAATTGTATACGCCGATTACCATAACACATCATATAGTATTTTAAAAAAACAATAAAAATCTTATAAATTTATATATGCGCTGTCCATCTTGTGAATATTCTGTATCCAAAGTTACCAACTCCCGTGAAGCCGACGGTAGTGTAAGGCGACGTCGGGAATGCCGCAGATGCGGTGTCCGTTTCACGACATACGAAAGAATTCAGTCATCGGCTTTGATAATTTGCAAACAAGACGGGAGAAGGGAAGAATTTAATAGAGAAAAATTAATATCGGGTCTCCGTAAAGCTTGCGCGAAACGCCCTATTCCATCTCGTACTGTAGAGAAAATGGCCGAAGAGATTGAAAGCGACCTTAACAACGTAGGCTTAGGTGAAATATCTAGCGAAAATATTGGTGAAATGGTTATGGAACGTTTAAGTAAACTCGACAGAGTAGCCTATATAAGGTACGCCAGCGTTTATAGGGCATTCCAAGATATAGAAAGTTTTGAAGCAGCAGTAAAAGATCTCCGTGAACACAATTCTAATATTAATTTAGAACATGTCGAATCATAGTAACCAATAAGAGTCTAGGTATCCATCAGCAACATTATTTCTTTCAATCACAATTCCAAAAGTAATACACACGTAATACATTTCATTAGATGATTAGGAGATATACAAACTAAAAGGAGGAAATGATCAGCAATGGGGAGCGTCCAATACTCCGCTCTCACCAGATTATTAAAGCACAACAATAGGGCACATGATCTGGCTGACATACTGAACCGCATGCCGGTGGTGTTGGGGGAAGAGGAGGATAGGATAGGTTCCGAGAGCAACAATTTTAATCCATTTGGAGAATTACAAGAGGAAATAGATCGAGAGATTCGATCAAGTCTTGTCACCTGTTGGTTGGCTCTTCCTGAATTAGATGGTTAAAGACTATAACTGAATCCGCCATCTACTCACAGGCCGATAATATCATCGTAATTAATCGAATGATAAC
>CAJXEF010000228.1 GCA_913052545.1 uncultured Chloroflexota bacterium | reverse complement strand
GTTTCCGGTTTTTATGGCGGATACAGCAGATTTCGCCAGCTGTAAATGATATGTCCTGTCGCCGTGTAATCCCGCATCTCCCCGTATTTCAGGTTGGAGAGACCATAGGTTGAAGCCTACTACAAACAAAAGGATTATATAAACTGTCCCTTTGCAAAAAAATCTCTGAAATGCCAACTTATCTATATGAGCCGAGAATTTTTTCCCCGCAGCCATAATTAAAAAAGGCAAAACAACCGCCTCCAAATTGGTGGAGACGATTTACGTATATAACTACGTAATGACCTCTGCTGGCAATCGTTTTTAGTTAAAATGGGTTTTGAACTCGTCAATTTTGTGATGATATCCCAACGTTTTATTCGAACGCATTCACGTTGTTATCCGAAATTATTCGGGGTCCACGGTTGTTGTTCCACTTCAAACATAGCATCTGCTCGCTTTAAAGCCCCCGATTTGCCTTCTTGTATAAGCCCGGCTTGTGCAAGAGTGCTGAAGGTCACTGCACCCAAAAGGGTTGATGCTAAAGCAGAAATCGGAAGGGTCAGGTCTGGAGACTCACTAGATTGATAGCATGTAGCTCCTTCTGTAGCTCCTTCTAGTTTAAATGATGCTTGGTTCCATGGACATAATTCATCCTTAATTTCTAGTATCAAGGCATCGTTTTTTGAGTAACATCGCTGCTTCAAGGCGGAGTGTACGTCTATAATTCGGAGCCATAAACCGTCCCGAATATTGCGCTGTAGCCTTCGAGGATCAGCTAACATCCAAGGTAAAGCATCGTCGACTGGCCTTTTATTAGCTTCAGTTCGGGTAACCAAATCCGTATCAAAACAGAATCTCCATAGACACCTATATGCTACTTTGCTAGTAGCCATTAGTTCATTGACATATAAAACCCTATCCCGGATCCGATAGATTACGTATCCTTCTGTTCTTTCATCAGTTTGATAGCAAGCGTAGAAGAGGCCTCCTTGCCCCCCTTCTAGGTGCTCCGGGGCTTGGGCCTCTTGCTGCCAGTGGTGCATCGATTTTTGGACTACTCCTGCCCGATTAGCGGTGCTTCGTTTAAATATGTCAGGGAGAACAGTTGGAATATTGGAAGGATGAACAAAAGCGATGTTCCCGTTGTCCCGGAATGGCTGGGCGTACGAATTATGTTCTCTAGGTATGCTCCATTGTTCATATAGAGAGCCGACCCCGTATCCGAATCTACCGTAGATTAAGCTTTCAGATGCAAACAATGCAGCTAAAGGCTCCTCTCGCTCGTGGATGTCTCGGATTTGGTGCTGCATCATCTGGGTCATAACGCCCTGACGACGATGAGTGGGTTGAACTGCGACATTCGATACACCAGCTACTATTGCTGAGGAACCAGGCGTCGATATGACCAGACTATGTGAGTGAGAGCCTCCCACTATTTGACCCTGATCGAATACGGCAATAGAACGGTCTAAGTCAAAATGTGGCCTGAGTACTTCCGGGTCATGATTCAACCTGTTTCCATGGGCGCGGGATTCGGCACTGAGCCATGGGAGAAACTCCTCTGGGGTTATACTCCTCATTTCTAACATAGGTGGCACCCTTTATGCTGTCCGGTCAATTGAGTTGATTCCTAATTCACTTTGTCGCAATGGGGAAGTCTTAAGATTTATACTAAGCCCTGCAAGATCGTTTGTATAATATCTCAAGGGTTCTCCAGATATCTGAACTGCACAACTTGGCATTTAGCCGACTATGGAGAGCGAGCTAGGAATAAAACCGTTGAATTATCGATATAAACTACGGTCGCCATATAGTCAATAAAAAAACAGGTGGTCCTATCCGGACCATAATAACATAGAGCTGTTGGACAGTTGGTCTAACCAGGTTATATAAACCATATCAACAGCTCTTGTATACTGTTGGTGATATTGGGGTTAAAGGTCGTATAGTCGATGGTTATTTTAGCGATGGTGCCTACATGGAGAGAATTAGATTCGTTAACGAGCTCACTTAAAGGATTTTCCTTTCAGGCCCAAGTAGGCAAGGTTTCTATCCGAGAATATTTTGACGGACAACTGATCGTGTCATTAGGTGGCGTCGGAAAAGCTCAAATGGCAATTCAATCACAGTACTTAATAGATCAAATACCAGGATTGGGTTTACTAATATGCGCTGGAACAGCTGGAGCATTAATTGATACCCTTCAACCGGGCGATGTAGTTATTGCTACTTCAACGATAGAACATGATTTTATATCCGGACTAGTCCCTGCCCCTCAACCAGAATTTTTTGGAGACGAGAAAACCTTATTATTTTTCAAGTACTTAGAAGAAAACTCTTTAGTCCCTTTTCAGATTATATTTGGGCCAGTGGCATCAGGTGACGAATCAGTTATAACTTCCGGTAGGAAAGAGTCGATTTATTTGTCTACCGGAGCTCAGGCGGTAGCATTTGAGGGAGCAGGAGCAGCTCGCGCCTGTATATTCTCGGAAATACCCTTTGTCGAAATTCGAGCAATCAGCGATTGTGCCGATGAGAATGCCAAAGAAGATTTTTTTTCAAACATACCGTTGGCAATGGGTAATGTGGCAAGAATCTTGGAATATTTAGCGGAAGTAGATAATTACCTATGATCAGAGTTGGAAAATTGCCAAGCAGGGTTTGAAAAACTTGAAGTGATGAAAGGACCTTAGTTTTCTAGTTAATCGGAGGCTCTAATTCGCTTCGGCTATCTAATCTCCAACTACTTGGACCATATTTCAAAGCATGCTCTTCGCAAACGTACCGTATAGAGACAATAGACGTGCGGTTAGGCTCGAATAGAATACCCTGATAATCTGCTGGGGTTTTACCACAAATCATTCCGGTTTCATCATCAACCCATTCGCAGGATGAAGGCAGGAGTTTATTGGTCAAGACTGGTTCTTTGGTAAGAGGATTTTTGTATTAAATTTCATAGGCTTATATTATATATATAAAACGCTGGATTTATTCGGTTCAGCATTAGCAATGTTAACGTTACTACATCGTAAAAATAGGAGTCAAATTCCTGAAGTTATT
>CAJXEF010000227.1 GCA_913052545.1 uncultured Chloroflexota bacterium | reverse complement strand
GAGCGCGATCAATTGTAATTCCTTTTCTTGCAAGGTCGTACAATTTGATCCCATCCACTTTGATGGCGCTGTGCATCGGGGGGATTTGCGGTTGAATACCTTTAAAGGTTTGAATGGCAGATCGAACATCCGAATCACTCACGATGACTTCTAATTCGGACTTGATGGTTTCCCCTTCTCCATCATAGGTGTCAGTACTTTTACCTAATTCTATTTTGGCGGCATAGCTTTTATTGAATTCTGTAACATATTCTAGTAATCGTGTCCCTACTCCTAGCGCTACTACCATGACGCCACTTGCTAGAGGATCTAGAGTTCCGCTGTGCCCTACTCTTCTTAGTCCACTTGCCCGGCGTATTCGCCGAATAACGTCCATAGAGGTGATTCCAGGAGGCTTATTCACATTTATAATTCCACTGACAGACTGAGACATTAGTGACCTATTTATTGTCAGAGGTTTCTATGGATATTGAATCCATGATATTTCTGATCTTGTCGGCCTCATCCAATGATTCGTCCAATACAAATCTGATACTAGGGATGTACTTTATACTTAGGTCCTTTCTCAAGATTCTTTGGATAAATCTAGAGGCTGAGTTGAGCCCAGAAATAGTGTCTTTTTTTGCTTTGATGTCTCCCATCACAGTTACATGGGCTGTCGCATTTTGCATATTTCTAGAAGTTGATACCGATACAATAGATACCACCTGCGCTAGCCTATGATCCTTGACTTCCTGCAGGATGACTCGGCTTATTTCTCTTTTGAGAAGTGAGTTGATACTATCCATACGGTGATACATGCTCACTCCAGAATCTAAAAGATAGGGGCTAAAGGACTTTAGAGGGTTTCGGTGTTGTACGCTTCTAGCACGTCGTCGTCTTCAAAATCATTGAATCCATCCACACTTATCCCACCTTCAAATCCATTCGCTACTTCTCTTACGTCGTCTTTGAAATGTTTGAGACTGGATACAGACCCCATAAATATTTCAGACCCCCCCCTTAAAACACGAATTTTTGAGTCCCGCGATATTTTTCCGTCATTGACAAATATACCGGCGACTTTAACTCGTCTTCCCACGTTGAACACTGCTCTAACAGAAGCACGTCCAACATATACCTCTCCATATGTGGGTTCGAGCATTCCTTCCAATGCTTTACTAACATCATCTATGAGGTGGTAAATGACGTCATATTCTCTTATTTCTACCCCCTCTTGTTTTGCTAAAGACCCGGCACCACCTTCAGGAAGACTCCTAAATCCAATTACCACCGCGTCTGATGCCACCGCAAGTAGAACATCTCGTTCTGTAATGCTACCGCTTGCGATGTGGATAAGATTCACTCGGCAGTCGTCGCTGTTGAGATTTTCCAGCGCGGCCTTAACCGGTTCAATAGTTCCTTGCACATCTGTCTTTATAATCAGGTCGACTTGTCTTAAATTGCCTGATATATTCCGGGTGTGGGCGTCTTGGAGTTTGGTTGTCTCTGCTCTGATTTCCCTCTCGTATTTAGCAACCATTTCCTTGGCGAATTTATCATTTTTAGCTACCTTAAAAATCGAACCTGCTTCTGGAATGTCATGAAGTCCCATCACCTCTACCGGCGTGGATGGGCGGGCTGATTTGATGCGATCTCCTTGATCATCAAACATGGCTCTAATTTTCCCGTATGTATTCCCGATGACCAGCATATCGCCTTGACCTAGCGTTCCTGTTTGAACCAATAGCGTTGCTATGTTTCCCTTGCTTTTATCTTTTCGGGCTTCTATAACCACACCTTGTGCTGTTCTATCCGGATTAGCCTTTAATTCGCTAATTTCAGCAACCAACTGGATATTCTCCAGTAATTCTGGAACTCCATCACCGGTTATACCGGAAATTGGTATTGAGATCACCTCCCCTCCCCAACCTTCTATCAACAGATCTCTTTCTGATAGTTGTCTGTACACCTTGTCAAGATCCGCGTTAGGTAGATCTTTTTTTGTCACAGCCACAATTATTGGAACACCTGCCGCCCTGACATGATCTATGGCTTCGATTGTTTGTGGCATTACACCATCATCTGAGGCTACCACGAGTATTGCAATATCGGTTACCTGGGCTCCCCTTGCTCTCATTGCTGTGAATGCTTCATGGCCGGGGGTGTCCAAAA
The DNA here is from genome assembly GCA_913052545.1 of uncultured Chloroflexota bacterium. The sequence goes on along the minus strand of CAJXEF010000227.1, from coordinate 910 downwards.
ATGTTATCGGGGATTCATTGTGTTTTATTTGGTAAGCGGCGATGTGTTGGGTAATTCCACCTGATTCTCCATCGACAACGTTGGTTTTCCTGATACTGTCCAATAGGGTAGTTTTTCCATGGTCAACGTGTCCCAAAATGGTAACTATTGGCGGTCGTGTGGCTAGCTGTTTAGGATCTTCATCCTTGTTATCTATCACAATGGAATTGGTTTCTGTTCCAGATTCTGACAATGAACCGGCTTGAAATCCAAACAGCTGGCAGACCACAGAGGCAATTTCATGCTCTATCACATCATTGACAGAAAACATGTACCCACCCCTCATCAAGGCCTTTACAATTTCGACTGCCCCTACATCCAGTAAGTCAGCTAAATCACTGACCATTATTGCAGTTGGTATGTCTATAACTGCGCCAATTGCGGGTTCACTATTTTCAGCTTGATCTATTTGGCTGCTCATTCATTTCCTCTAAGGCAGATTTCTGACTCGCTTTAACCGTGATACTTTGTTAACCCTGCGTGGTTACCTATATTCACACAGTAGTACCATTTTCCTTCTTCGGTTGGCTCCAATTATTAAGCGATCAATTTCTTCGATGTCAGAACTTTTTGGTTCCCGGTATGGCTAGGTATTACGAGACTAATTAACGCCTTCTTTTATTATTTCCTTGACCTCTTTTTTTATTTTGGCTTCTTCCTCCCCCACGTCTTTCCCTACGACCAGTAACTCCACTCTTTAATTCGTCTATGTCTTCGGCAAACCTGATAGACCCTCCTTGAGAGGATCCAGCCGCAGACCTATGGACGGACCATATGTCTTCTGGGAGTTCTGATATGGCGGCTGCGGTTTCTTCTGGTTGAGTTCTCTGAACTTCTTCTTCCAATTCCAGCAGCAACAATTCTTCCTCTG
>CAJXEF010000226.1 GCA_913052545.1 uncultured Chloroflexota bacterium | reverse complement strand
GGGCTTAGATCAACGTGGGAGTGACCACGCCCAGTTACGTCTTCCATTAGCCGAATGTCACCGGCCCGAAACACTTGCTTAGAGCCGTCGGTGGTTCCTATTTCAACCTCTCCGGAAAGGTGAATGATCAATCTGCGCTCGGGAAGCGGGTTGAAATCTCTCTTTCGGCTACCGTCAAACTCTTGGACTCTGACTTCGGAAAGGTTGGTAAGTTCTCCTAATTCGGGATGCTCGGCCAAATTCATTTCCTCAATGTGGCTTTCTCCATCGTTCCCGGGAAAAATTCGATATATAGCCATGTTACACTCCTCCGGGTTATTTCATGATTTTCGGGGACTGGTTTTTGCTTCGGGTTAAAACATAGTATGTTAGATCTGAATTATTATCTTTCCCGAAGAGGAAATATTAGTCTTCTGGAGCTGTATTATCTATTGATATTATAGATCAAGCAATTGTATTACCATATCGAGCAATTAATAATTCGTCTTAGTTGAGTAAGGGGATCCGGATTTTTGATGGATGATGAAGAAGGCCGACTTGTTGATTCAGCAGGTATAATTTCGGCATTAATTTTAGCTGACATCAACTCCTTAATAATCTTTTTAAAAGGAGCATGATAATTGCCGACTGATTATAGTAAAACTAATCTGCTTAATCTGATAAAAAATAGGCGTAATACAAAAAAGTTTTCAAAAGATGATGTTTCAAAGAAAGAAATTGAAGCCTTGTTGGAGGCGGCGGTGTGGGCTCCTAACCATAGAAACAATGAGCCTTGGCGGTTTGTTGCTGTAACAAAAACCTCTCCAATAAGAAATGCGATAGCTCAGGGTATTATAGATCTGCAAGAACACAATAGTCAGATAAAATTGCCGGAGTTACATAGGAATCGAATAACGGAAGAGGTTTCAAACTATCCTTGGTTAATTTTTGTTTTTAGTTTAGTTAGCGATAATGAAGATATAACCGAAGAGAATTATGGAGCTGTTTGCTGTGCCGTACAAAACATTCAGTTGATGGCTACTGCTATTGGACTATCAGTCGGTTGGTCTACTGGTGCTATAGCCAAGATAGATAAGGTAGAGAATGTTTTTGGTATATATGAAGCAGTAAAAGTCGTCGGAGTTTTAGCTGTTGGTTACTCCGAACTGGCAGTAGAGAAGACTAGAACGAGTCACAATGATAAGACTGCTTGGTTTTGATCAAATTCGCGGCCAATTTTTAGAAGACCGGCAATCCTAGGTTAGCGAGTCTGGGTTCAAACGTAATATTGGTAGAATAATAAGAGATCTAATTAATCTGCTTAACCATTGAACTAAATTGGACACTTCAATTATCCAAAATAGGATGACCGCCGTTAATTAATTACATCGAGGAGGGACATCATGGCGACTCTAACCGCACCCGATGCTGTAGCTATGGATAGTAAGAAGCTGGAACAGGTGAAGCAATTATTTCATGGTCAGATTAGTGAAGGGCTACACCCTGGAGCTGGGCTCGCGGTGTATCGTTACGGAAACCTGGTACTTGACATCCTGGGTGGTATTGCCAATACCGAACCGGTAACTGCCGATACTATGTTCGTATTGATGTCTTCCACAAAACCTCTGACTGCCTGCTGTCTGTATATACTCAAAGAGAAGGGAAACATTGGGTGGGATGATCTGGTTGCCAAGCATTGGCCAGAGTTTGCCCAAAACGGTAAAGAGACCGTCACTATACGTCATATACTGACTCATAGGGGTGGATTTCCTGCGACTCCAGAATCTTTACCTTATACAGATTGGCCAGATTGGGGTAAGGTGACCCGTGCTATGGAAGAGGCGCCTACTATCTACACTCCTGGCGAGACCTTGGCCTATCATCCTATAAACTACGGGTGGGTAATCGCAGAGATCGTCCGTCGGGTTGATGGGCGCAGCTTTGACAGGTTCATAGCTGAAGAACTCGCTGGTAGACTGGGCATGGGAAATACCTATGTTGGTCTGCCTCCCGGATTAGAACAACGGGTGTCTCCTATGCACCTGATGGAAGACGATGCGGACACTAGTGGCTACAGTAGGACATTTAGCGAACCGATGGTGCTAAGGTCTGTAGTACCTGGGGCTAATGGCGTTGCTACAGCAGGAGACCTGGCTAGATTTTATGCGATGATGGAGCGTAGGGGTTCGCTGGACGGTTCTACTGTGATCCAGCCAGCTACAGTAGACGAAGCAGTCAAGTTTCAGGTTGAGGGAGTGGATAAGTCAACAGGATCCTTTGCCCAGCGTTCCCTCGGTTTAGCTCTGGCTGACGAGCGCATGGGCAAGTCCAACGGAAATCCCTTGAATACTTTTGGTCACGGGGGCGCTGGGACATCTATAGGCTGGGCAGATTTAGATTCGGGTTTGGCTGTAGGTTATATAACCAATGGATTCCGTGGGACAGCTTCGAACAATGCTAGGCTTGCCGCAGTTTCACAGGCCGTCCGAGATGCCTGTGTATAACATGGAGCGGTTGCCGGTAACTAAGTGAGATATTTTAATCTAGTTGTTTTGAGCGCTAGATGAATATTATTCATGTGGGAATATGGATGAATAAATAGTCCATAATGCAGAAGTTGATATTATATTGTAGATAATTATTAGATTTTCATAGGGGTTAAAAGGCTATGAAGTTCGGGATTTATAGTTCAATTGCAGATCCACCAGCAGGAGAAAACCTGGCTTTGAGGGTTGAAGAGGTAGTCTCGGAGGCCAAGCTGGCTGAATCGGTAGGATTCGATTCATGTTTCTTTGGTGAACATCATCAAGATAAAGATGGATTCCTACCGGCCCCACTGATAGTGGCATCGACTGTTGCGGCTCAAACTACCAAATTGAACTTGGGAACCTCTGTAATTTTGCTCCCATTGCACCATCCGGTGAAGCTAGCAGAAGAGGTCATTACATTAGATATTGTATCGAGAGGACGGTTTATTCTCGGAGTTGGTCTTGGTTATCAACCGGTGGATTTCCGTACTTTCGATATTCCTATAGAAAGTCGGGTGAGTCGCTTTGAAGAAGAAATTGAAATAATTCGCCAGTGTTGG
>CAJXEF010000225.1 GCA_913052545.1 uncultured Chloroflexota bacterium | reverse complement strand
AAAAGCATCCGATTGACCCGAACCCCGTATGTGAGGAATACCGAGTTTATCTCTGTAGGAATGAACAGGCTGGTTCAAGCCGCTCAATACCTGTGGTTGATTCATGTTAGGAATACTGTTTTGAAAATCTTGTTTGGTGAACATTGGTTGGTCCCTGTGATCCCTCATTGGATATATGTAGATCCCGGTTAAGATGCAAGTTCTGCCGCGGACTCCTGGCTGATACTGCAGTCGTTGCCGTATTCAGGCTGAGTTCTAATAAGGTGTTGATATCATGGGTATTTTCAACCCTTGATTCTTTTTGCTTTGCTTATCGTTTAGGGCTCAACTTACAGATCCGGTTCATTAGATGTTCGATCTAAGATTCCGAATACAGCATGCGTTATTAAACATCAATAGTAAAGGTATGACTCTAAACGAGTTATAATCGCAGTTACTTAACTTTGGGATTCTGGTAATAGGAGTAGATTATGCCAATTGAAAGATATTCGGATGATTTGGATGCCATAGTTTCGGTTGATGATGAAATTCTAGAGTTAGCTAATGGGTTTGGAGGTGATGCTGGTCCGGCCGAAGGACCTTTGTGGTGGGAAGAAACAGGGGAATTACTCTTTAGTGACATCGGGAACAATCGTCGCATGAGATGGGTGCCTGGTCAGGGTGTATCCCTCGTAAAAGAACCAACTAATTTTGCGAATGGATTAACAAGGGATTGTCAGGGGAGATTGCTGGCCTGCGAACACGGTACGAGAAGGGTTGTCAGGGAAGAACATGATGGGACTTTTACCGTCGTGGCCAACAATTACCGAGGGAGAAGGCTTAATCGTCCTAATGATGTGGTTGTGAAATCAGACGGTAACATTTACTTTACTGATCCGGGGTTTCCGACACCTGGATTAGACCTTGACTTCAATGGAGTCTATCAGGTGACTCCTGACCTTGGAACAATCACGTTGATTTCATGGGATTTTAGTCGTCCTAATGGTCTGGCATTTTCCCCTGATGAAAGTGTTTTATATGTTAATGACACCCGTCGAAGACATATCAGGGCATTCGATTTGGAACCTAATGGGATGCCTTTGATAGCAACGGACCGCATATTCTGTGATCTGGGTGGCGACCGCCTAGGTAATCCCGATGGCATGAAAGTTGATGTTCAGGGAAATGTTTATTGCGGTGGATCTGGAGGGATCTGGGTAATTGCTCCTAGCGGAAAACATTTGGGTACTTTAGTACATGGCAAAGATGGCACGACTAATATAGCTTGGGGAGATTCGGGTTCCTCCACTTTATATTTCACTACACGTCATACATTAGGCAGTGTTGATTTGAAAATAAAAGGGATTCCAGTACCAGCAAAGAGGTGAGCACAGAGTATCGATATATTAGGCATTAAATATTTCTTAATGAAAATGTATTGGGGTCCCGCTTTATCTTTTTAGTATATAGGTGGACCTCAATACATTTATTTACGGTAAATCAGGGATCTGTCCCGGAAGATACCAGGTAGATCGGAAAACTCCATTATTCTCAGCCCCATCCGCTCCATGATCCCAGTAAGGGTTAATATATTCCCAAACTACTTCTTTTGAAGGGGTTACCTGAAACATTCTCCCAAACATTCCCTCAGTGATCAGTGTATTACCGTTAGGTAATCTCCTTGCCCCGGAGATACGAGGACTGTAAAAATTGTAATAAGGGTGATCAGAATATTCCCAAACAATTTTGTTGTTAACCGGGTTTATTTCGATTATCCTTGAAAATACCCTGACATCGTTTTGACGGCGTTCTCCGTTATCGAAGATGAGTATATTACCGTTTGCTAGTAGGCTCGGATCATGTTGTCTGGCTATCACGTCCCATCCCACTTTCCATGTTATCTGGCCGGTTTTCTTGTCGATAATAAGGACCGAGGAGATGTTACGAAAACTGACCAGTACACGATCGTTGTCTAATGGGACGATAGTATTGCCGTGGCTCCATTCGTGGCGTGGTTCTCCAGGAGTGATAATATCTGTGTTTACATCAAGGTGCTCGTAGGAATGCCATTCCCAGATTGGTCTTCCACTTGCATCGACCTCGACTAGTTTGTCTGACCACATGTCTGCGATTTCAGAACCTGGTATGCCACCCTTCACATTTTTGGCAAGTTCTGGAGGCATGGGTTCAACTGTTAGGTAGATTGCACCACCGGAATCAGTACGCCTGGCATCATGATGGTGACTTGTGTCTTTGTGTTGCCAAATGATGTTACCTTCCCAATCGGCCTCTAATAACAATCCTCCATTGAAATTGTTAAATGCGGGAAACCGCTCTATTCCGTCGCCGGGCGCTTTCGCGAGATAAAAAAGATTTCCATTCGGGAGGATATAACCCCAAGACCCTGGAGAATAGGGCATGTTCCAACGATGAACTTCTTCTCCGTTGATGTCTATAACTAATACTTCCCCATCACCATGATGAGGTGCGTAGCATAGATATCCGGGGCAAGCTTGGGTTTCGTCTAAACCGGTTAAACCAGTCCGCCCGTAACGACGCCATGATTGTTGATCTAATTTCATAAACCTCTCCTAAGGTAATTAAAATAATGAGGTAATTAAAATAATGTTCTTTCGTTGATAGAGCTCAGGTCAATGTTGAAGTCCTTGTCGAATTGAATCTGACTTGTGGGTAGACATGAGTCATTAAACTATATGAAATATATTGGTTACAATAATGTCAAAATATTGCTGTTGGAGCGGGCGATGGGATTCGAACCCACGACTTTTTGCTTGGGAAGCAAACACTCTACCACTGAGTTACGCCCGCTAGCACTCCAGATTATAGCACTGTTTAGCTTTAGAGAAGTTTATAACCATATACTTACGGCAACGTTTCTGGATTGGGTTGGGGAGTTTTATTTAGCAATTATCATCTTTGTTTTAAAACAGGTCATTGTAAAGTAATATGTTCGTTGCTATGAAAATACCAGTAGAGGTTTATACGTTCACTATTCTTAATTCTTTTAATCAATATGGTGGAGTTTGGGTGGGATCCAGTTCTAATGAACCCATTGCTGATGTAGTATTAATGACTAGGAGACATATTCAGATAGAGTTAG
>CAJXEF010000224.1 GCA_913052545.1 uncultured Chloroflexota bacterium | reverse complement strand
ATGCCAGCTTTCTGTTTGGGATAGGTATAATTTGGGAGAATCAACGTTCCAAAATCTATAAGAATTGAGATATGAATGCGCTCCTGGACCCACTCCCAAGTATGGTCGCCCCGTCCAATATGCTAGGTTATGCTCCGAAGCAAGTCCTGGTTGTGACCAATTAGATATCTCGTAGTGCAGGTAGCCTTGATTGTCTAAAATTTCTTCCGCATGGTGATACATGTCAGCGGCAAGGTCCGAATCAGGCTTTGGCAGTTTTCCCTGCTCTACCCAGGTTAGGAGAGGAGTGCCCTGTTCCAGCGTAAGGCAATACATTGAGATATGAGAGGGTTGTAAATCAGATACAATCTTGATCGTATGTTGCCATTGATCCATCGTTTGTTTTGGCATGCCGTACATGAGGTCTAAGTTAATATTATCGAAGCCTGCCTGTAGGGCTGTTAAATATGCATCAATGGCTTTATCTGCATCGTGACGCCTGCCCAGGATTTTAAGTATTCCATTGTCCAAGCTTTGTATGCCGATGCTGAGTCTGTTGATACCTTGTTCCACTAGTCTATTACAAGTCTGTCTGTCTAAATCGTCGGGATTGGCTTCTACAGTAATTTCTGCACGGTCTTTGATATTAAATTCCTTGGAAACTACCTCTAAAATTCGCTTAAGTGAATCCTCTGGCAAATATGATGGAGTTCCGCCACCAAAGAATATGGTGTTAACGGTAGGATAGTTAAGGCAATGCCCCCAAAGACTTAATTCGGTTAACAGGGCGTCTAAAAATGGATATATTAGATCCTCCAGGCCCTGATAAGTATTGAAGTCACAATAAGAGCACTTGGTCTGACAAAACGGTATGTGTATGTACAATGACATTCCAGTTTTAGAAATATCAAGTCGTGATTGCTCAGTCACCATATGTTGATTTAATTGCAAGGGAGGGTTCTTACTCCTCGTCGATAAATTTAGCGCTGCCATCTACCACGTTGGAAGGATTGGTGTCTTCGGGCCGATTAGTTTTAGGGCCAGTGCCCATGTGTTCCTCCACGATATGTTTTGGGGATAATTTAATAAGTAATAGGAGAGATAGACCTAAAACTATGGCATCATCCAGTTTTCCCAAATAGACCAGTTGGTCTGGAACCAAGTTAAATGGTCTCCATGGCCACACGAAATAAATTAACGCAAGTGGGATGAGAGATCGGACCAGTAAATTCACCCTTCGATCGAATGTAAGTTTCCACGTAAGCCGAAGATAAAGAAATGCTTTAGGGATCAATCTGGGCATCAATCTCGGGATTAACATCATGATTAAGGGGAAAAGAAGACGATGCATGTTACGCTCCATCTGACAGGTGCTTAGAATATTATATTAGATGAAGGTATAACTTGGAAACCAGGGGCAATGAGATGTTGGGTTGGCTTAGTGGTAGCGTCAAGAGGATAAAGGGATCATGCTATACTGACGAGGCAGTGATGTGTCCCTAATTATGAAGTCTTTTTATAGATTCCGGATTTAAATTACATGGGAGAGTCGTCATGGTAGCTCATTCGTTACCTGAAAAAATAAGGGATTTAAGGAACATCGGATATGAAGTTCTACCTATTAGAGAAGAGCTTCGTAACAATTTAATGACGAAGATACGTAACGATGAGCCAGTTTTTCCGGGAATAGTAGGGTTTGAAGAAACGGTTTTGCCTCAAGTAGAAAATGCAATTTTAGCTGGACAGGATATTATCTTACTTGGAGAGCGTGGCCAGGCGAAGTCTAGACTGGTTAGAAGCTTGGTTAATTTGTTGGATGAATCCGTGCCCATAATTGCGGGATGCGAAATCAATGATAACCCGCTAAATCCAGTTTGCAAGGGTTGCCGGGATAAGATCGCAGACTCTGGAGATGAAACAGCCCTGGAATGGATATCTAGAGAACGTCGCTATTCAGAAAAACTTGCTACTCCTGATATTTCTATTGCTGATCTGATAGGCGAAATTGATCCAATTAAAGTTGCAGAGGGATTACATCTATCGGATGAATTAGCGATCCACTACGGGTTGGTTCCTCGTACTAATAGAGGGATTTTTTCGATAAACGAACTGCCTGATTTAGCGGAACGGATACAGGTTGGATTATTTAACCTTATGGAAGAACGGGATGTTCAAATCAAAGGTTATCGCTTGAGCTTGCCATTGGATGTGTATGTTGTCGCTACAGCTAATCCTGAAGATTATACTAACAGAGGGCGAATCGTTACTCCTCTTAAAGACAGGTACGGGGCTCAAATACATACGCACTATCCGAGATTTGTTGAACAGGAAATCTCAATCATGGATCAGGAGAGGGCTAAGTTCCCCGATGAAGCTAACCTATTGGTCCCGGATTTCATGAAACAAATTATTGGACAGGTTACTGTTCAAGCTCGACAGAGTAGTGAGATAAATCAACGCTCCGGAGTAAGCGTCAGGGTGTCAATTGCCAACTACGAAACCCTTTTGAGTAACGCGGTTCGTCGGTCCATACGGCAAGGAGATCAGGTGGCTTGCCCGAGAATCAGCGATCTACCCTATATATTGGCTTCGTTCGGTGGCAAAATCGAACTTGAAACGTTTGAAGAAGGTAGGGAGACCAAGGTAATGGAGGATCTTATCAGGCGAGCTACTCTAAAGGTACATGGTGAATATTTCGACAACCAGGACTTGGAGGACATTGTAGTTTCCTTTGGTGAAGGAACTAAAGTTGAAACAGGTAGTGAAAAGAGTGCACAAGGATATCTGGCGTTTCTAGAAGAGATCAATGGTTTGTCTGCTGCTGTTGGTAGGCTTACTAACGATAACCATCCTGAAGTTGTGGCTTCAGGAATTGAATTTGTATTAGAGGGTCTGCATCTCAACCGACGGTTAAATTGTCAAAAAACGGGAACTGGGTTCAGGTATCACAGTTAAATTCATGACCTAGCATCACGTCCACCTCGCTCAACTGGAAATTCATTGGCGTCCATGTATAGTAGCTCTCGTCACAACGGGAGCTACTATACATGGACCTCTTCGGTTTTAAAACAGAGCAAACGCACTCCAGTAAATAATGTTGATTTCAGCCGACGGTCGGGAGAATCTCTGTAAAACTATT
>CAJXEF010000223.1 GCA_913052545.1 uncultured Chloroflexota bacterium | reverse complement strand
TGGGCCTTTCTGCCCAAAACCGGTGATCGAGCAGTAGACTAACCTTGGGTAGAGTTGCGAAAGGGTTTCATAATCCAACTCCCATTGGGCCATATCTCCCGGACGAAAAGACTCTACTAGGACATCAGCCTCGCCGATAAGCTTGACGGCTTGCTCGCGGCCTTCGGCGGCATTGAGATCTAGCACGATTCCTTTCTTACCGCGATTCCACGAAATCCAGGCGGGTTGAAAACGGAAAGGATCACCACCAGGAAGTTCAACCTTAATCACCTCGGCCCCGTAGTCGGCCATTACCAAGGTGCACAACGCTCCTGGCATTCCCTGCGAGAAGTCAAGGATGGTTAGGCCTGCGCATGGTCCTGACACGATTTCCCTCCATAATGTTCCAGGTTATTTAGCAGTGAGATTATACAGAATACGCAGGCATAGTCCAAATATATTACGAGATTAGCTTATAGACTGTGAAACCAACTAGGGATGAGTTAATGACTTATGTATGCCCAGAAGTTATTTTCAGACCAAATACCTGCCCATTCAAATATCACGGGGTGGTCAAGAAGTTGTCATAGCATTACGTAATTTCTTCTGGAAAAGACTGGCAATACTGCATATCTCTCGAAGAGACCTAGTGGCCCACACCAGTAAAATTCGTGACCAACATCCGTAACACAAGAATAATACGTGGGAAGGTACAGTGTAAATATCACGAGATATTGGGAAAATAAAAGGCCGCAAAATATCCGGGAATTCGTCGAAGCGATTCATGTAAACCGGCATACTTCTACCATTTCCGCCTATCATTTCTAGCTAAAATTGGTGTTACTTTTGGGCGTAACAAGCATAGCCAGAGGCATATCTAATTGATTCTTTCGAGCGAGTAGATGACGTCAATGCAATTATTATCTGAATTCCATTGAGTTATCTTTGGTGAATCCATAAAAGTTTCCAAAGCATCCATATCTAAAACATTCACCATTATGATGACCTTGTGATCATTCACCACCCCGATTTGCCACTCTGACGCACACCTGCGTAACTCCTCTTCAGATTCCTTAAACGCAGCTCTAAAGTCGTCAACCGTACAATCAAACGTAGATTCGACACAAAGGTTCATTTGATATCTCCTCTCAAGTCATACATTATTCTTAAGGCACGTGATTATACCAGTTTGTCGTGCAATCAGAGCACTACTTGAGTCATGTGGCAAACCTAATCAAGACTTGGCAATGATACTTCAATCATAAACGATTATGAGCTCTCCAGTTACTCGTAGACAGTGATGGCCGGAGTCTCAGGGGTTGATAATTCCAAGAAGTGTGAACCGGAAAATTACTCTATATCTTAGTTGCTCAAGCCCACCACGTTTCGGTAAACCTTGAGAATAAAAGCAGGCTGTTTTTTATGGTTGTAGTATAATCTCCGTACCATAACGAAAAGGAGAATAACTGATGTATCTGTTGAGAAGGGTGGCCAAAGCCGAGCAAGGTAAGGTATGGGACGTCGCCAACTTGATGTCTAAGATCTGCGCGGCCTATGAGGAGAATGGGCGTTACAAGGCTCAGGTATTCGTGTCACAAGGCTTACCCGGCACATCAAACGTCGTTTACGCCGAGTGGACACAAGAATCCATTCAGCCTAACTGGCCATCGAAGGTTCCAGAGTCAGTTAGAACCCTCAATGCTCAGATGTTTCCTATGTTAACTGAGCCTTGGAGCATAGAGTTCTTTGAACTAGTGACACCTCAGAAGCTCGAGGAGCGGAACCTTAGTTAATTACGGTCAACCCAAGACAACATCTGTGAACATCATTGGGGATTATAGGTGGTCAAAACGGGCGCAGATATATCTTCAGGCATCGTCCCATATATGAAATAGTTAATTATTCTTTATGTCTTGATTCTTGGAACAGTAGCTTATGCTAAGACACATTGGAATCAACGTCTGTGACCTGATACAAGCCAAAGCTTATTATGACAACCTTATGCCGGACTTCGGGTTTGAACCGCATATAGTTTCTGAAGACCAGTTCGCCTATCGCCCTATTGCTAACGAACCTGGCACATCGATATTCTTCTACCCTGCCTTGGAAGAAGCCAATTATTCAAGACATCAACCCGGGCTGCAGCACCTAGCCTTTATAGTAGAATCACGAGCCACAGTACATAGATTACACCGTAAAGCGTTGGCCCTGAACTCTGAAATAGTTCATCCACCCCAGCTGTTCCCTCAGTATCGACCCTATTATTACGCTACGTTTTGGTTAGATCCCGAAGGCTTCATGCTGGAGGTCGTTTGTCTGAATGAAGAAAATGTAAAATAGCACCTGGCATAGTTCTATAAAGTTCTTATGATCAAAACTTGCTTCTAATTATCCTATGCCATCTGACTCCGTTAGCTATTTCCTGTGCTATACTCGCGAAATCCTACAATCTTCATCAGGAGATATGTCCATGTCCCGACTAACACCTATTACCAAACGAGACCAAGTGACCGGCGATGCTCTAAAAGCATTCGACGCCATCATAGAGTCTAGAAACAGTATCAATGGCCCACATTCCATGATGATGTACGCTCCCGAAGTCGCCCGTTGTTCTACAGCACTAAGCGACTCTTTACGTTTTGGCGGAAATCTATCAGACCATGACACTGAACTGGCGATTATTACCGCGGCCCGACATTGGGATTGCGGGTACGTCTGGGCGTCACATTCCGCCGCAGCGTTAAAAGCCGGAGCCAGGCCTGAGGCAGTGGAGATAATCGCAAATGGGCATGGTATCGATGGTCTTACTAAAGAAGAAGCCATAATCGTACGTTATGGACGGGAATTGATGGATAACCATCAATTATCTCAGGAAACCTTTGACGCCGCTTTAGAACAATTCGGAGAGGCAAATACCATAGTACTGGGAGCGCTAATGGGCTACTATTCCTTCATCGCCTGTACCCTACTAGCAACCGATATGAAACCCGCCGTTGGCTCCGCTGTATTACCAGAAAGGAAATAGATCCTGATTCCTGTTCACAAATGCAGGCATTTTCCGAACGACATATACGAAACTGACGATTATATTAGAGGGATATTATCTCGGCCCACAAAGAGGCGAAAACATCTACGTGTTTTCGCCTCTTACTTGATCAAACC
>CAJXEF010000222.1 GCA_913052545.1 uncultured Chloroflexota bacterium | reverse complement strand
ATATTACTGAAATAATCTGAGAATCGAGTATATTACCATGATGCAACATCAACTTAAAACCGGCCTAGGATCCCGTAAGACTAGAAAGCGCGTCGGACGAGGTAATTCTGCAGGAGGGGGAACCTACGCTGGAAGAGGGTCAAAGGGTCAAAAGTCCCGATCAGGCAAAGGTATTAAACCAGGGTTCGAGGGAGGACAAAACCCCCTAATCAAAGGCTTGCCTATGATCAGAGGTTTCAACAACAAATTCAAAACTTACTACTCGCTAGTGTCTATCGGAACCTTGAACCAGTTGCCAACTGGTGAACGTATCACTCCAGAATACTTGTACATATCAGGCATAACTAGAAATAAAAAGAAGCCAATAAAAATCCTGGGTGATGGAGATTTAACTAAGCCTTTAAACATATCAGCCCATAAATTCACTGAATCGGCACGTAGTAAGATCGAGGCGGTCGGTGGGACCATAGAGGAACTTTAACTAATATGATGCCAGCAGAAGCATCCGGGGGCAGATGGCCCAGTTTAATTCAAGCAGCCATAGATGCTTTTAGCCTCCCTGATCTCCGGGCTAAAATACTTTTTACTCTAGGTATGTTGGCAATATATAGATTCGTCGCCCACATACCAATTCCGGGCATAGACCAGTTTCAACTCGACAATCTTTTCAGAAATAATCAATTACTTGGCTTCTTGGATCTCTTCAGTGGAGGCGCCTTAAGTCGAATGAGCATAGTCGCTCTAGGGGTGTTTCCCTATATCACGGCATCCATAGTAATTCAACTACTAACGCCTGTAATCCCCACATTACAGCAAATTTCCAGAGAAGGTGAATCCGGACGGGCAAAAATGAACCGGTTCGTCCATTGGCTCACCGTACCTATAGCAATTTCTCAGGCTATCGGACAACTAGTCTTACTGCAGCAAAGTAACGTCCTGACTTCCGTCGGTTACACTGGACCGGCCTTATTGCCAACCCTCGCAGCAATCCTATCCATGACTGCAGGTACAATGTTCTTAGTCTGGCTGGGAGAGCTAATCACGGAACGGGGAATAGGTAATGGAATCTCCTTAATCATATTCTCAGGTATAGTCGTCGGATTCCCTTCACTACTTACACAAGGATTCTTAGACAAAGACAACCTTCTAGGGGTGGGGTTCTTCCTCATAATTGGGGTATTGATAGTGGCCCTGATAGTATTATTTAATGAAGCTCATAGACGTATTCCCGTCCAATACGGTAGAAGCATATTCAGAGGCGGAAGAATGTATCGTCAAAGTGGGGCGTCGTACATACCTTTACGAATCAATTCAGCGGGAATGATCCCACTGATCTTTGCTTTCTCCATTGTGATTCTGCCTGGGACAATAGCCACCTATTTTGCGTCTAACAGCGGCATAATCGGAAGCATAGCCAGAATGTTAGTCAGCATATTTACACCTACATCAACCATGTACTGGGTCTTGGTATTCATATTGGTCGCAATATTTACTTTTTTCTACGCTTTAGTAGTCTTCAATCAACAGCAACTAGCAGAAAACTTACAACGGAACGGTGGGTTTGTGCTGGGCATCCGTCCAGGCAAACCCACCCAAGATTATTTAAATAGAGTAATAGTAAGGATCACTATGGGTGGGGCGCTATTTCTAGGATTCGTAGCTATAGTTCCCTATCTGGCATCTTTGATAACAGGAGTGCAGGCCATATCGTTAAGTAGTACCAGCCTTTTGATCATGGTTGGGGTCGGACTTGATACATTACGTCAACTCGAAGCGCAACTACTCATGCGCAACTACGACGGATTCTTGAGGTGATTATGGGATCCGCTCGGCTCGTCTTATTTGGACCTCCTGGAGCAGGGAAAGGTACACAAGCACTCTATTTAAGAGATTATTTAGGTATCCCTCATATAAGCTCCGGTGATCTATTTAGGTATCATCTAAAACAAGGAACTCGTTTAGGATTGCGGGCATCGGAATACATTAACAAGGGGCTTTTGGTACCAGACGACGTAACGATTGAGATCATGATAGACAAACTCTTCACACTGCAGCCGACAGATGGGTTCCTGTTAGATGGGTTCCCAAGGACCGAATACCAGGCGCGCATATTAAGTGATCACCTCACAACTAAATCCAAGAATATCGACAAGGTAATCTATATAGATGTTCCTGTTACCGAACTTGTCAGGAGATTATCGAATAGATATATTTGCAGGGAATGTCAGGCTCCCCAAAAAGCAAATCACGAAAACTACTCAAGTTCAAGCCTATGCACTTTGTGCGGTGGAGAGTTATATCAAAGACCGGATGATAGTGAAAAAAATGTGACCACTCGTATAGATGTATACCAACGTGAAACTGTTCCAGTATTGGACTTTTATAATTCCCATAACTTAGTTGCCACCATCGATGGCACCGGACCGATAGAGTGCATTAATAAAAGAGTAAAAAGAGAACTCAAGGAATATCTTAACCAGCCATGAATTGATTCATGGTGAAACCTTAATAGCGAAAGGCGACTTCCCAAGTTAGCCAATCCGGAGTAAAATACCCAAGGTGATTAGAAAAACACAAAATAAGACCGCGTCCAACTCTCCATCTCCTTATAATGGTGGTATCACCATAAAATCAAGTAAAGAATTGCAGTATATGGAGTTGGCAGGTAGCATAGTGGGCTCAGCACTAACGTTACTTAAGAAATCTGTAGAACCTGGCATTACAACAAAGGAACTCGACACCATAGCCTATAAAGAGATTACAAAACTTGGAGCTAAACCGACCTTTAAAGGATACCGAGGTTTCCCTGCGAGTATATGTGCGTCAGTCAACGAAGAAATCGTTCATGGAATACCTGGGAAGCGGGTGCTTAAAGACGGAGATATTATAAAAATGGATGTCGGCGCAACTATAAACGGCTTTATAGGAGACGCAGCCGTCTCAGTAGCTGTAGGCACGGTATCTCTAGATGCAAAACAATTGATGGACGCAACAGAAGAGAGTCTTAAAAAGGGGATCGATGCAGCTCAACCTGGGAATCGGATTGGGGACATTGGGACGGCAGTACAAACATATGGGGAATCGTTAGGATATGGGGTTGTCCGAGAATTTGTTGGTCATGGGGTAGGACGGCATCTTCATGAAGAACC
>CAJXEF010000221.1 GCA_913052545.1 uncultured Chloroflexota bacterium | reverse complement strand
GCCACTTCGGCACTTAAGGTCAAATTGAACCTTTTAGTCCAATCATCATTCAATTTAATCACGATAATGCCATCTCAATTTTTATTCTAGCCTCTTCAGTTAAATCAGTCTAGATCAATTCTACTAAGAAATAATCTGCTAGGCTGAACAAGATTAAATAGTTCGTTCGAACGATATTTACTTATATTTGACTACCAATAATACGCCTCCAGATTGGTGACTAAACATAGATTTGGTCACCAATCTATCTTGACGTAGCTTTCGAAGTCGCCATATAATCAGTGGATTAGGAGTCCCAAAACATGCCAAAACGTACATATCAACCCAAAAAACGCCGCAGAGCTAGAGTACACGGATTTAGATCCCGATCTAGCACTTCAGATGGACGAGCGATACTCCGCCGAAGGCGGTTCAAAGGGCGTCACAAGTTAACCGTATAATAAACTTACCTATAGTATGCAAGCTAGACTACGCCTGCGTGGTGACAAAACGTTCAACGAAATTCATCAGACAGGACGTAATGTCGTTAACAAATTCCTTGTCCTAAGGACCCTTCCCAACAAGCTGGATCACAATCGCTTCGGAATTTTGGTTAGTAAAAGAATCGGAAACTCGGTAACTCGAAATCGCTTAAGGCGTAGGCTACGAGAGATTTTAAGGCAGAATAGCTTGTGTACAGGATGGGATATAGTATTCATAGCAAGAAAAGGGATAGAGCAAGTCAATTTTCACCAATGCAAGGAAGCCACTGATAGTCTTTTGCAACGGTCCGATTTACTATCCCGTTAATTTTGAAACAGATAACAGTTGATGATTAAAATTTCCACGTTACTAATCGGTTTATACAGGTCAACCTTATCCCCCTACTTACCGTCGGCTTGCCGTTTCATACCAACCTGTTCTAAATATTCCGAAGAGGCAATTGTTCGCTACGGTTTTATTAAAGGCAGTTGGATAGGAATGAAACGATTGTTACGTTGCCAACCATGGGGAGGTACAGGTTACGATCCAGTACCTTAAATAACATGACTTTATTAACTCCTCTCGCCCACTTTATTCATAGGATATTATCAATCAAAGAGTTTAAATGGATCACGCTTAGATTCCGTCCCAACGACAGACTTACTATAATACTGCCAATTCTGCTCGTAATATTGGCTTTTTCAGTAACTGGATGTAATGCCGGAAAGAACCTGGGAGCCCAAGATAAAGGATGGTCGCCTGTTGTGGCATCCGAAGGTGTGGTATACGTTGGAAGTATAACTGGGCAAGTTTTAGCACTAAAGGATGACGGTAGATCAGTCCAATTAATTTGGTCTTTCCCTGAAAACGAAGACGAGTCAATAGGGGGAGTTTACAATCCTCCGGTTGTTGGACCGGAATTATTGTATGTCGCGGCCCTAAATGGCACCTTATACGCATTAGATAAACGAACTGGCCAACTAGATGGCATAGGGTGGAGTGTAAATGTTGGAAACCCTTCTGAACCATCCTCGTTAGTCAGTGGAGTCAGCTTAAGTCCTGATAAATCTATAGTGGTCGTCGGATCAGAAGACGGGAACCTCTATGCATATGATGCCAGAACAGGCGTATTACGATCTGGGTATCCGTTCGAGGGCCCCGAAGACATGATTTGGTCTACTCCGGTGATCGATAACGGGGTAGTTTATTTTGGGTCTCATGATAATAATATATACGCCGTTGATTTATTGAGTGGAACTGAGAAATGGCGTCGAGAAACCGGGGGGGCAGTAATCGCAAGTCCATTGATTTTCAAAAATAGAGTAATAGTGGGTTCATTCGACAGGAAACTTTATGTTCTAAGAGAAGAGAATGGAATACCTGTCTGGGGAGACCAATCTTCCTTCCCGGGAATGAATAATTTTAGCAAAGCCAATAATTGGTTTTGGGCTGGAGCAGTAGCAGACAATTCAACTATCTTCGCAGCTAATATGGATGGAAATGTATACGCAATTGACACCGAAGGTAACTTGCGGTGGAAACAGCAACTGGATGGGCCAATTGCGTCCACTCCTGTGGTCATGCCTACAGGTCTGGTAGTGGCTACTAAGAAAGGCGATGTTAAACGTCTGGATTTATCCAGTGGTATGATTAACGGACTCCCAAGGCTAGCTTCAGAAGTCAGATCTCCCCTATCTGTAGCCTCCGCCATAAACCATAATGCACTTGATTTTTCTCAACAAGACCAAAGCGATTCCGTATTCATTGGGACACAGGATGGATTAATTTATAGATTGAGGGTGAACAGTAACCAGGACCAAAGTCACTTGTGGTGCTTTGATTCCGAAACAAAATCAGCATGTTCAGCCTCTAAAGAGTAATATCACTTGGAAATTATTTTCACCCTCTGGACAGAGATTATAATCCGCCCACTCCTCAATATTTTGATGGTGTTGTACGTACTTTCGTTCCACAATATGGGAGTGGCTATCATAATTTTCACTGTACTAGTCCGGATGGCCACATTACCGTTGACACTCAAGCAGCTTCGTCAGATGCGAGGCATGACCACTCTTCAACCCAAGATTAAAGCGATTCAAGATCGCTATAGCGGGGATAGAGCGCGCATATCTCAAGAAACGATGAAACTGTATAAAGAATCCAATATCAGTCCTATCGGATGTTTGGGGCCCATGATCCCACAAATGTTGATCTTGTTCGGATTGTTCAGAGTCCTGGTGCAGACTATGTTCAATAGCCCCAATGACCTTGTGCAGTTAGCTAATAAATTTTATAACTGGATACCGATAATAGACATCCACTCGGCTGCCCCTTTGAATAATGTATTTTTGGGTTTAGATTTGTCCAATAATCCAGAAACCTATCTGTTCATAATACCTCTCTTAGTTGCAGCTTCTACCTGGGTACAGCAGAAGATGACAATGGCTCCTTCAGCTGACCCACGACAACAATCTAGCCAGACCATGATGCTATGGATGATCCCTATCATGTTAGGAATGTTCTCATTTAGCTTCCCCATAGGGCTATCTCTTTATTGGACAGTGTCCAATTTGATAGGGGTGGTTATACAATACTTTATAACCGGATGGGACCCGTTGTTCCCTCTATTCCCCAAGTTCCAAAAACCTCAGCCACCAAGTCAAACTCCCCCACCTAGTTCAGATGGGGCA
>CAJXEF010000220.1 GCA_913052545.1 uncultured Chloroflexota bacterium | reverse complement strand
GTGGAGTCTTTCGGGATCAGTTTGGACTTTATCCCTCTGCCATTGAACTCCCATGAAATATCCAATGCGGAGTATCCGAACATCATGCTTGGGAAAAGCCCAGAAAGGGATCGTGAAATTGAGCTAATTCAAAATATAATCCGTAATTGTGCTCTGGCAGGAATCCCGGCAGTTAAATACAACATGACACTGCTAGGTGTTGTTAGCACGGATGGTGAAAAATGGCGAGGTGGGTCGGAAACTCGGGCTTTTCGCTACGCAAAGGCTGTTCAAGATCCTCCACTAACGATAGCAGGTTTAACTGATGCCGACATGATGTGGGAGCGAATAGATTACTTTTTAAAGAGAATCGTTCCTGTAGCTGGCGAGAATGAGGTAAGAATGGCTTTGCACCCACACGACCCCGGTATGCCTCAGCCGAAAGGATTCAGAGGTGTTGACAGAGTGCTTGGCAGCGTTGAAGGACTCAAGCAATTTATAGATCTTTATCCCAGTCCCTATCACGGACTTAATTTCTGTCAAGGTACGGTAACCGAAATGCTGGATAATCCTGCTGAAGAAATATTTGATGTCATACGTTACTTTGGAGAGCGAGAAAAGATATTCAACGTACATTTCAGAAATATACACGGACGGTTCTTAGACTTCATAGAAACATATGTTGACGATGGCGATGTGGACATGCGCGAATGTGTGAACACGTACAAAGAGGTTGGATATCCTTATATGCTTATGCCAGATCATGTACCTAGCATGTCAGGGGAAAATTCTAAGATGGTAGGGTTTGCTTACACATATGGATATATCAAGGGCTTGATTGACAGCACAGCTGATTGATTGGTTCTGGTGCCACACTAAGGGAGCATCTCTTCGTTGATAGTAACCCCGAAACCAGGGTCATCAGTAGGGCAAATTAAGCCATCCCTCGCAGTGGGTTCCCCGAGCCAAAGATTATCTTTCTGTGCTCCTTGAGAACCTGGCAAGACCTCTGCTAAGTCGTCACACATTGAAGATGTGATCAGATGGAGTCCCCACACTTCTCCTCCACGGTGAGGCACAACGGGGATTCCTTTTTCCTGCGCAATTTCTAGTATTCGTAATCCTGCAGTTATCCCGCCACACCATGTGATGTCAGGTTGCCACAGATCCAAAGCCTCACTCTGGGCGAGATTTTGGAAACCATAATGAGTAAATTCGTGTTCACCGCCCGATATCAAAATTGGATTTACCATGTCCCTTAATTCGGATTGTCCTACCAAATCGTCCGGTGTAAGGATGTCTTCGAACCAGTAGATGTTGTAATCTCTGAGATTGCTCGCCATTCGGATTGTGGTCTCGCGGTTCCAAGACATATAGGTATCAATCATAATTAGTGCATCTGGACCCATTAAACGCCTGGCCTTTTCTGATCGTCGAATAGCGACCTCATAATCTTTTTTTGACTTCCATTTATGAGGAAATTTGTGTGCAGTAAATCCCATTTCTGCATACCACTCGGTATCTATTCCTGTCGCATAGGCACGGATGTTATCTTTATGGCGAGGACCTATCAGCTTGTACACTGGCTGACCCTCCGCATTGCCAAGCAAATCCCAAAGAGCAAGATCAACCCCGCTTATTGCCATGATGGCCACGCCCTTCCTCCCATAGGGAATAGTCTGAAAATATAATTCGTCCCAGAGCTTGGCTATATCGTCTACCGAGTCTATTTCGCTACCTACAACTAACTCGGATAAATGTCGGTTAACTATTTCTACAGCGGCCCTTCCACCCCCGCCGTATCCGTATCCTGAAACGCCTGCATCGGTGTCGATCCTGACTACTATTTGCCAGAAGTGGGTTCTCCATGATGGGGCCACGTTCTGGTAGTTTGGGTACACGGCTGTTACGTTGACGATCTTCATAGAATAATCCTCATTTATAAGCCCATTTTATTAGCGGCCGCCCAAATTATTTGGAGAATCGTATATTTGTTGTCCTGCTAACGACAACATAGGATAGGGTATCGAGAATTATTAGGCACAATTTTTCTAATTTGTTGTTCCTGTATGACTGCTGTGTTAAGTTGCAAGCCTCGGACAAAAGTGGAGAAAAATAGGCGCTATTACCTTTAAATGAGGGAGCATTTCGATGACGGGGATTAAAGATTGGGAATCAATTTTGGCAGAACGAAAAGGAAGAGTAGGGATTATTACGCTTAACCGGCCTGACTATTTAAATGCAGTTAATGCAACGATGGGTAGGGAAATTCGTGAACAAATAGAGCACTTTAACAATGACAAAGAGATCGGATCAATCGTTATAACCGGAGCAGGAAGGGCATTTTGTTCTGGAGCCGATGTGAGTGGATTTGAGGCCACCGTAAGAGGGGAATCAGGATCAGGAGACGACCAAATTGATCGCTTCCCGAAATGGCCGATCTTTATCAGAGAATCGAAGCCTGTGATCTGTGCTTTGAATGGTTACGCGATTGGATTAGGTATTACTATGCCTATGGGCTGTGATATCAGGATCATGGCGGAGAATGCGAGAATATCTTTTAGGTTTGCCTACATAGGACTGACGCCAGAGTATGCGAGTACACATCTCTTGGCCCAGACGGTTGGAATTGGCAAAGCCATGGAATTTATGCTGACGGGCAGGTTTATCGAGTCTGGCGAGGCTCTCGAAACCGGATTGGTTAATCATGTCTATCCCGATGATGAATTGATGGAGAGGGCGGTAGATTTGGCCGGCTTGATCGCATTCAATCCTACGTGGCAACTAGCCGAGATAAAACGGATGGTAAGAGAGCATCAATTTCTTGATGATCCTTCTAGGGTAATGGAAATGGAGAGCGAGATATTTTCAAAATCTCAGCAGACTCCTGCACATAAAGAGTTTTTGAAGTCATTTAGAGAAAAGCGAGCACCTGATTACCACGGACTTAATTCAGAAAAGAATTGATCGGTATTAAAGACCAGAATGATTGAAGATAAAGCGGTAATAGGCGTCACGTGTTCGGATAGACAGCGTGGCAGACCATACTCAGATATGGTTGAAAAGTACGGGGCCGAGGTTCGTTACATCATCCCAGGAGAAGCAAGGGACTTGAAAGAAGTGTCTCGTCAGATTGACGGACTATTGATTGCTGGAGGTGCTGATGTGCATCCTTCATGGTATGGCGAACAACCT
>CAJXEF010000219.1 GCA_913052545.1 uncultured Chloroflexota bacterium | reverse complement strand
TGGATCCAATTCCGATATAAAGGATTATGTTGGACCAGAAACAGAAGTTCTCGAACTGCAAGGGAAAACCGTGCTACCCGGGTTTATAGATGCGCACATCCATGTCCTAAACAGTGGTATACGACATGTCATGGCAGCCGACTGTGATTTGCCTAGTATCCATGACATCCAAGAAGCATTAAAAGAACAAGCAAATAAAATACCCTCTGGCGAATGGGTTCAGGGATTCAAATTTGATGATACGAAAACCACAGAAGGCAGGTTTCTCGATAGAACAGACCTAGACTCGGTTAGTACGGAACACCCTATCATGGTAGCGCATAGAGCTGGTCATATTTACTATTTGAACAGTATGGCATTGGAGTTTGCCTCTTTCAATGACGATACCCCTGACCCTTCCGGAGGAAGGCTAGGACGGTTTCCCGACAGCAATCAGTTGAATGGTGTGATTTATGAACGTGCTATTGAACCAGTAAGATTTGGGTTAATACCTCCCGAGACCGAACAAATTCGCCGGGACGGTTTGAAATTAATTTGCAATATGCTAAACAGGGTTGGATTGACAAGTGTTCACGATGCACGAGTCACTAAAGAAGAGTTTCTTACATATCAAAACGGAAAGGAAGAAGGGGATTTAACACTAAGGGTTTATGCTCTCTTGTACCATCCTCATTTCGAATCCGCTAGATCTACCGGATTAAAAACGGGCTTGGGTGATGACATGTTAAAACTAGGTGGCATTAAGATGATAGCTGACGGGGCAATTGCCGCCCGAACTGCGTATCTCTCACAGCCTTATCTAGGAACTACTTGTGATTGCGATTACGGCATACTTGCCATGGATGCCGAGGAAACCGAAGAAATGGTTAAACAGATCCATCGTGCAGGTTTTCAAGTTTGTATACATGCAAACGGAGATCTTGCGATAGATATGGTCTTGAAAGCGTACGAAAAGGCACAATTAGAACATCCCAGAATAGACCCACGACACAGAATAGAGCATTGCACATTAGTGAACCCTGACCTTCTCAAACGCATGCATGATTTGGGAGTGATCGCCACACCATTTTGTACATATATTTATCATCACGGTGAGAAAATGCAATTTTTTGGCAATGACCGATTAGAGTGGATGTTCGCTCAAAGGTCGTTCATAGACTATGGAGTTATATCTACAGGTGCAACTGATTACCCTCCTGGCCCTTATGAACCTCTTATGGGGATACAGGCCTGTGTAACTAGAACCGATCGCAATGGCAATCTCTGGGGAGCCTCACAAAAAATAACGGTAGAAGAAGCTCTGAAATTGTATACGCTAAACGGAGCTTACGCATCGTTCGAGGAAGACTTAAAAGGATCTCTAGAGGTTGGGAAATTAGCAGATATCGTAGTACTGGGAGACGACCCCACCGCAGTGGACCCGTTTACCATAAAGGATATCCCAGTAGAACGTACGATACTTGGCGGTAGAACGGTTTTTTGTTGCTAACACCGCTATCTATAAGCTTTTTAAATAAGGACTTTAGACAATCAATTCTAATATTATTTCTAAATCAGGATTGTTTAAAATAGAGTCCTGTAATATCACCCTCAGAATCCTGATAAGTGCTATTATTGACCAAACTTACATTACATAAATATCAACACATAAGTATCAGCCAATCGTATTCAATTTTACGGTAGTCAACTGCGATGCGCAGGAGATTTTATGGAAAGAGTGTCCATTCAAGAGGCTTCTAGACGTCTACATATCGCCACCTCTGAAGTGAGGCATTGTATCAGAATCGGAGAATTGGTTGCAGAACGAGTACCTGGCCCTCAAGGTCGTCAGATTTGGGTAGTGCAAATGCCCGAAGATGGTTGGATAAGCCCTTTAACGGAGCTCGAACAAAACAGGGGTTTTTCACCATGGTGGTGGGGAAATAAAGAACGATCGGGCAAAGTACACTATGTCCAAGATATGTATGCCTCTTCGTTTGAAGAAGTCATCCCACGGTTCCTGTGTGGATACGATGGCAGCAACATCTGGTCCGCTCCTATTCTAACCAAGGAGAATGTATGTCCAGATTGCCTCGTTGAAGCCCAAAATGAAGATCTTCCTAGCTCACAGGATCCATTCGGAAGTAATCCCTCAACAAATACCTCACTGTCGTAAAAGGAGAATTATGAATATCGGCGTAAGTGCAATGGCAAGCGATAGGCATGGTGACATTGGATCATTGGCGAAAAAAGTGGAAGAAGTAGGGTTTGAATCTATCTGGTTACCTGAACATCCAGTGATACCAGTTAACCACAATAGTAAATATGGCGGCTCTCCCGACGGTTCGATTCCAACTCATATGTATTACATGCCAAATCCGTTTATCGCATTGGCCAGGGCTTCTGGAACGACGACCACCTTGAAATTAGGCACGGGAATTTCACTGGTTACCGAGCATAATCCTATTGATTTAGCTAAAGAGATTGCTACATTAGATCATTATTCGTCGGGCAGATTCTTATTCGGCATAGGAACCGGCTGGTTTCGCGAAGAAAGCGAGGTTATGGGTGCAGATTTTGACCATAGGTGGACTCAAGCACGTGAACACGTACTAGCTATGAAAGAGCTTTGGACTAAAGAGAAGGCTGAATTTCACGGCAATTACGTCAACTTCCCACCAGTATACTGCAATCCTAAGCCTTCACAGCTCCCTCACCCGCCCGTTTTACTAGGAGGTAACGCAAAAAACGTTCTGCAACGAGTCGTACGCTGGGGAGATGGATGGATGCCCCTTGGCGTAACACCGGAAGACATTAAAAAGGCAAGGGCCACACTATCAGAACTTGCCGAAGTAGCGGGACGAGATCCTGATTCAATTTCCATTACGGTATTTGGACAGCCAGCAGACAAGGATTTAATAGATCAATTTGAAGAAGCAGGCGCTAACAGAGTTTTACTAAGATTAGCGGGTGAAGATGAGGAAGCGTTATTAGCAGATGCGGAAGAAAAAGCAGGGGCAGTGTTCCGGTAATATTGGACGACCTAATTTCTAGCACGAATCAGTTACGGAATAGACTTCACACAGTTGCTCGCCGCTATACCTATCTCATAAATAATCTAACGATTCGTTGTGCCATTAAATACCCGTAGCACCAAGCATGGAATTGATTTAACCACCTTGTTGACTGGGACAAAAAGAGGC
>CAJXEF010000218.1 GCA_913052545.1 uncultured Chloroflexota bacterium | reverse complement strand
AAGCACATCGTTTCCACCAGAAAGTTGAAGGACTACCAAAACTGGGTCTTTTTTTGTAATAGTCATTTTGCCTCCCAATCATTTCTAATACTAATCTCGGTTAGCAGTTGCAATCATCTCGTGCTGCCGTTGAAACCAATAAGGTTTGGTGCTGTCTCGTTAGGCAAATTGATATTCTTGGGTTGAGACTATCAACTGAAGGGTTTCTCCCACGCGTTCCGCGAATTCGGGGGAACCAGTTTCAAGAGAGATCTGCTTTTGGTCATGCTCCACCATCAAACTCCGAGTGTCAGCTGAGAGCTCATAGTTACCTAGCATTTCTAAGCACCCGTCGATCAAACGGTCAGATGAAATGGTACTGCCTTCTGAAGCTAATCGATCTATGATTGCACGGACCCCCGGAGTATTCGAGTCTCCCATTTGGCCAGCAGCAAAATTAACTCTTTCTACCAACGTGCCACTGTCTATCCATTCCCGCCCGGTATGCCAACCTTCCACCGTCGGAGGATTCAACAAATCTTGTCCCATATACCGGATTTCTTTCGACAGTTCATATAATCCCGGTTTGGGTCGGTCAAAATGTCCTGACAGTTTCAAGGTGCTAGCCACCATCTCGGCTGGGCTCTTGACCTTGGCGAAGAGGGCTGTTTTAAAGAAATCTGAATTAAACAGCACTCTTAGCATAGAGCCAATGTTATACCCGGAACGAAAATATTCGTCTTCCAATATTTTAATGGCTTCAGGGTCTCGAGGAGGTGTATCCTGCCATGATGGCACCTGGGTATCATCCGCTACAAAGAAATTATAAAGATGTCTTGATACAAACCGAGCGGTCGCAGGTTGCTTACAGATTATTTCTATAATATCTTCACCATTCCAGTGGCCGGTCTCTCCCAAAAATGTCTTCGTACCTTCATCGTGGTCGCGGTGGTTGTAGAGGAACATGGCCTCGTGACGCCCGTAGGGATATCGCGGTATGGCGTTACCTACTGTCCAGCCGGTGAATGCCCGGGCACATTCTTTTACATCGTCTTCAGAATAATTTGCATGACCGTCCATGCCTACACCCAGAGAGAACAGTTCCAGTAACTCTCGTCCCCAGTTTTCATTAACAGCGTCTTTATGACTCATCTGATTATCTAGGTAGTAGATCATAGCTGGATCAGTTGCTAATTCCATTAAAAGTTCTGGGAATCGGCCTAATCCATGTTGCCTGAACTTGTTCAACTGAAGAAGAATTTGCCTGCCATTCATACATTTAGAATCGCCTACACAAAATATACCATGCCAGAAAAGGCATATTTTTTCTTCCAGAGGCCTGAGAGTATTAATCATTCGGAAAGTCCAGTGAGCCTGGTTAGCGTCAAGCCCGTTTATCTGTTTCCAATCGACATAGTGCCGGAGTAAGAGGTCCATCTCTATTTCAGGCTGGGAATCTGTATTAACCAGATCTTCTACGGTTGCTTCGTATCCCTTGTTGGCACGATGTTCCAATTCCGCGTAAGGCGCCCCAAATCCGGCCCGCCGCATTAAGTGAGCCATTAACTTAGTGTCCTCTTGTATCATGATTCTCCTCCTCTATTCGGGGTTAATACATTTAACTCTTGCAAGATTTCGGTCACATTGATTGATAGTAGGTGTAGCCCTAGCGGACCTAGAGGCGTGTACCAGTATTTGATACCACTAGTCACGTCTGTCACCTGGGCCGAGTGAGCCTTCAAATCTACGTTTTTTAGGCATTGCTAAGCTTTAACTTACGAAACCATTACTAGGAAGCATATCGGGGGTCAAAAAGAGTAGATTCGCCTATTAAGGGATATACACTATTCGATATATGTTGTCAATATAAATAGGCTTCACTAAATTGAAATTACAAGCTGATGTTGAGAATATTTAGGTAACATCTTGATTGACTAAACGGAAAACCTGTCCAGCCATGGCCTTATGCAACCGGCATATTGCTGGGGCTTTATTTATCACGCCGGGTTATTCAATGTTGATATAGGGGAAGGACATGAGATTCCGTACGTCGTAGGAGTTGGGTTTAATATAATATTTACACCAAGTTGTCTGGCTAGACGTCGTAACAGTTATGCTGCTCGGTATCGGAACAGATGCTTTTGTAACTTTAACTTTCCCTTAATACGAACAATTGGTGGTTTAGCTAGAGCTACGCAGAAAATTAATTGATAAGGTAATATCATCCGCTTTGTCTCTTGTTGATCATTAAATAAGAGGAACTATAAATATCTATAGTTCCCCTTACGTATCTGGAAAGTTCAGCGGATGGTGAAGAATCCACGGCCGCTACACCTTTAATCACCAGCCACCACCATCGGTTGGGTGACATACCTACACAGGCAGGGTGGTCTCGGTACGTTCTGCCGGTAGATCTATTTGGAAGGCGTTGGCGTTGAATGCCAAGAGGGCATAATAACCCATAAGAATGGTTAAGTTTGTTAATCCGTGAACCCCAAATTGTTGTTGAGCCGCTTGGAAAGCACCATCGCTTACCTTATGTGTTCGGAAGAACTCGCGCCCATAATTCACGACTGCGGCTTCGTCTGCTGGCAAACTAGGTAGGTCCTTTTGTTCGCGCATGCAGTCAACTAAGGCGTCGCTTAGCCCTTCGCGTCTGCCCGACGCTGCATGGGCGTTCCATATGTACTGGCAATCCAACTCTCTGGCTACAGTGAGCATTGCCAACTCTTGGAGCTTGGTTGGAAGACCTGACTCGCGGCGTAAATACTCTGACAGGTGATTAGCTCGGTTAGCTGCCTCCGGACTATTTAATGTCACGGTTCCGGGCCCGTTAATTGGTGGACCACCTCTAGACTCGACTACCTCATCAAATACACTGCGGTACTGTTCCGGCACGCTTTCCCTAGTCGGGATAGGTATTCTGGCCATGTCGACCTCCTATTAGAATTTTGAATGTAGTGTAGCATGGTCCAAACTAGATCCGGATAGTTAGTTAATAAGTAGTTACCGATACCTGATTGCTAATTAAACATCACATTTAGTGTTCAGAGTGGTCTCGGCTTTAGCGCTACTCGGATGATAATCAACCTCGTTAAAAGCCCGGCAGTCTCAGAGATTTCATAGTTTGGCTCAGCGCGGTTCGATCCTCAGAAATCACCATCATGATCAGAAAGCACGGTTACTGGTTACGATTAAGCTTAAAACAAGTGCGAGCAGACTACC
>CAJXEF010000217.1 GCA_913052545.1 uncultured Chloroflexota bacterium | reverse complement strand
TAGGGACCTCGGCTCCGATAGGCGGGATCTCCGGAGATCAACAAGCAGCCCTTTCGGTCAGGCATGTACGAGTCCGGGTTTAGTGAAAACCACTTACGGAACTGGTTCCTTCGTTTTAATGCATACCGGAAGGACCCCGGTGATCTCAACTAAGGGTTGTCTGACCACAGTATCCTGCCAGATAACAGCTAACATTACTTATGCTCTAGAAGGCAGTGTATTCACAGCAGGCTCAGTCGTTCAATGGTTGCGAGACCAACTGGGGTTTATAAACTCTTCACCGGAGGTTGAAAACCTTGCTAATACGGTCCCAGATTCAGGAGGTGTTTACCTTGTGCCCGCTTTCACCGGGCTAGGAACGCCTCATTGGGATCCTTATGCGAGAGGATTGATAATAGGCCTTACCAGGGCCACTACTAAAGCACATATAGCACGTGCGGCGTTAGACAGTATCGCTCACCAAACAGCAGATGTTGTTCAAACTATGGTTGCGGAGTCTGGTATCCCGATAAATGCAATGAAAGTCGACGGGGGAGCCTCATCGAATAATCTTTTGATGCAAATCCAGTCAGATATTCTAGGTGCTACCCTTTCAAGGCCCAAAAACATAGAATCAACGGCACTAGGCGCCGCTGGTCTAGCTGGCCTTTCAATAGGTTGGTGGAAAGACGTAACTGAGCTCGAAAACCTACAGACTATTAATCACATATTTACCCCGGGTATGGATCCAAACCTTGTTAACCAGTTCCGGTCTACATGGATCAGAGCGGTTGAACTATCAAAGGGGTGGGCTGAACACAACCGATAATCTATATCAAGTTCACTAAATACCTTGATAACATTTCTTGGCACTATATTGTCGCACCTCTAATAACACCTTGATGTCATATTTTCAAAACGAAAAAGGAGGGCATTAGTAGTAATGGACAATAATTGGATCAGCCAATCCGTGATACTATCTGCAGCCAACATTAAAGTTCACAGCGGGATATCAGCCAGTATTTCTTTAAGATCAGACCTTCTGAGGTTATCCCAGCAAGCGCATAATGCTTGTGTAAATCCAGAAGATGCAGGTGGCTTGAGTCACACAGAGCGGGCTGCAATATCTTCCAGAATGTGCACTCTGAACCATGAAATACAGCTGGGAAATTACTATGCTGATCTAATTCCAGATTCAGCAGAGGAAAAAAAAATAATCGATACTAACTACCGTGGACATGGTCACCATAGACTCGAAGCTGTTTTGAGGCATGTTGATCTGGTAACTACTTCGCCAAAAGATGCTTCAGCGGCAGACATACGGGCATTAGAAGAAAGCGGGATCTCAACAGAAGATATGGTACGTTTATCTGAACTGATAGCATTCGTTAACTATGAGATCCGAGTGGTTAAAGGAATCAGATTAATGGACAACGTATTATGACTACACCCATTACAAAATTCACAAGTGAAATCCCTTTCTGGCAGCCCCGTATTACACCTCTCGAATTGAAGAATGCCACCGGACAACAACTAAATGCGATGAAAGTCACTCCATCCGATACAGGTATCGGAGAATACGTATTAGTGCTAGCACATGACCCGGAAATATTAGATGCTCGAACTCCGCTATTTAACGGTATTATGTACAGCCATGGAGGATTGTCGCGTCAAGAAACTGAGCTAGGGGCTGTTGCCACTTCTGTACTAAATCGCTGTATCTACTGTGCAGCCGTCCATGCCAATCGATACAATCAGCTCACGAAAACCAAAAACCTAATGGAATCTATATTTGAAGACACCAAAGATAATGATCTGGATGAACGGCAAAAAGCAATATTTAATTTCGCAACTAACCTATCCACGACTCCCAGTGGATGTTCGGAACCGGATCTACAAGCACTCGCTAACATCGGCCTAAGCAAAGATGAAATATTGGACCTGATACTAGTCTCGTCCTTATTTGGATGGGCCAATAGGCTTATGCATGTCCTAGGAGATCCTATACTGAAATGACCACGAATCATCGTTGTTCAACATAAGTGATTTATTAGATAGGATCCGTTGATTTAGCGAATCCTATAAGCGCAAATTAGATCATCATTATGGGATGGATTGATCAGTCGATCGAGTCAAGTAATAAGACATGCATACTAGGGAATATTCAAAGGAAAATATAAATAGAGAGGCCAAGAGATGTACGGAACTATTTTTCGTATGAAAATAATCCCTGGCAAGGAAGACCAATTAATAGCATTGGCAGAAGATTGGAATAAAAATGAAAGGCATACAGTTGATGGAGCAATAGCCACGTATTTCATGAAACCCGACAATATCCCAGATGAGATGATAGGAATGGCCGTGTTTAGGGACAAAGCGGCATATCTCGCGAACGCCGACAACCCACTACAGCACGAGAGATTCATGAAATTCAGAGAATTAATGCTTGAAGACCCTGAATGGACAGACGGAGAATTTGTTTCTAGTTAGGGGCTTGGCATACTGCAGGACACGTCTACTAATAGCCATACCCGACTGTTCAACAAACCTCGGATCCCCATATCGGAAACCCATA
The DNA here is from genome assembly GCA_913052545.1 of uncultured Chloroflexota bacterium. Next base: position 659 of record CAJXEF010000217.1, on the reverse strand, counting down.
AGTGATGCGAATCACTTGCCATAGGATATCAGGAACCCTATATCTCTTTGGTTTGTGAGTCAGCCAACAATAGCTTTGTCGGTCTGCTCATACGCTTGATTTCCATCTCTCGTTTGGAAGCGTCACTTCGATCCACGTACTCTTCGAAATAAACTAACTTTACAGGCCTACGGCCTCTGGTATATTTCGCCCCGCGCCCATTCTGATGTTCAGATAAACGACGCTCTACATCATTACTAATACCCGTATATAAAGTACCGTCGCAGCATTCAAGGATGTATAAAACCCATTTTAAATTATCGGACATAATCACTATCCAGTCCGGATTATAAGCCAATGGAAGGCTGGGTGATCGTCTAGCAAAAAGCAGCCTGCGACTTGAAGGAGGTGTAGAAACACGAAGATTAGAAGGGCAAAAAAAATCGCCTTCACTTTTTGTGGAGACGCTCTAGCTATGTTAACATATAGAAACCACTTTTGTCAAGCGTTTATATCTAAAATTCATTTTAAACCTTCTCAATTTCCAACAGAATAGACCTTAAAACCGCTGTATAATTACTGTTCCTTAGTCATATCAAAGGCATTTATACAAAATTACGTCAAAAATTATTGCTTCGATTTGCCATCGCCAGGTAGTAAAATTAATTTGAAAAACTATA
>CAJXEF010000216.1 GCA_913052545.1 uncultured Chloroflexota bacterium | reverse complement strand
GGGGTGAAGTTAACAAAGAGAGATCAGAATGTGAATGCATATCAATAAATCCGGGACATACCACCTTACCGGAAGCCTCAATAATTCTTTTGGAATCCGAGTAACTGTCGGTATCCCCACGTAATACGGTCAACGAATCGCCAGTGACACCTATTCCCCCATGAAACCAAGTTTCGCCAGTTCCATCTACTATAGTTGCATTTTGTATTAGTACATCAAACATTGAGCCCCCAGATAGTTATCTTCGTAATACCTCGAAATGAAATGTGGCGCTAACATTTTGATAGCGCCACTAATAAGAATACCGAAGTCCAAACCCTTGCCTGATATCAGGACAAGATTTCAATGTCATAGTGTCGAGTAGAACGACCATAAGCTAATATAACTATTTTAAGTTAACCTGAACTAAACAAAATTATTCCCTTGTTTCTAACGGCAATCCCAGTCTTGATACCTCTTGAAGACATTCCGGGCAACGGTCATTTTTATCATGACCTACAGCCGGCCAAAAATCTTCGCTAACCAGCCCGCATAAATACAGCGGCTCAACTTCCTCTATCCCAAGGCTATCTACATAATGCACCACTCCTTGTTTGCTATCATCTGGACGCCACCAGGGAGTTATAGCGCTAGCGATTCCGTGGATATGGTGTTTGAACTCATCTTCCCAGCCGTCTTCAGGTAATTCGACTACCCACGCTTTGCCTAATGTAGCGTTATCCTCTCGCCGGCCATTCAGCTTACCTTCTCTTACATATTTACGAATTACGTCTTGGGAAACGTTAAGTCTACGAGACGCCTCATGAATCGTAACCCATTCCATTTATTTCCTCCAACTGATCCCAATCTATGTATCCCAAGATACCAACAATCAACAATAAATTCAAAATTTCTAATTGGATTAGGATAGGATTATAACAAACTGCTAACTCTCGCAAGTCTATCTATACATGACAAATATCAAAACTTAGTACTCGTTAGAGGATCCTCTAACGTATCACCTAAAGAACCTCCAGGAGGTATCATAGGGAAGACATTCGTGGCGTAATCAACTACAAATTCTATAAGAAATGGACCCTCGTGACCCTTTGCCTGAAGCAAGGCTGGCATAACATCTTCTTGATGTTTAACCTGAACTGCCGGAATCCCGTATGCCTTAGACAACTGTATGTAATCCGGACCAGATATTGGAACATCCTTGATATGATTATCAAAGAACATCTCTTGCCATTGCCTTACCATACCTAGATAACTGTTATTAATTAGGACTATTTTAATCGGCAAGCCTTCTTGTACCATGGTCGCAAGTTCCTGAGAGTGCATCTGGAATCCCCCGTCTCCTGCTATCGTCCAAACAGGATCGTTAGGGCGTCCCATCTGAGCACCAATGGCGGCAGAAAGTTCAAAACCCATAGTCCCCAAGCCACCTGAAGTAACAAATTTATCGCTACCATCAAAAAATAAAAACTGGGCTGCCCACATCTGGTGTTGCCCCACTCCAGTAACCACTACGGAGTTTTTGTCTTTTTGTATGACTTCATTCAGCTCCTTAAGAACTTGCTGAGCCTGCAGATTATCGGACTGTGGGATAGCCAGTGAAGGATGGTCTTCCTTCAGATTACCTATATAAGACATCCATTCCGACCGCTCATTATATTGAACTAAGGGGATTAAATTCTGCAATATAGGTTTGGCATCACCAACCAATGGTACTTCTACAGGAACATTCTGCCCAATTCGAGTAGGGTCAATATCAAGATGTATGATACGAGCATGCGGAGCAAATGCATCTGCTTTTCCGGTAACTCTGTCATCGAACCTCATCCCTAATCCAACTACCAAATCCGCTTGATCAACAACCATATTCGACCAATACATGCCATGCATTCCCAACATTCCTAGACTCAATGGATGATTCCGAGGAAATCCACCGAGGCCCAAAAGAGTATTAATAACTGGGATCCCAGTCGTTTCCGCTAGAGACACTAATTCGGCACTCGCGCCAGACGCCAAAATCCCATGACCACCTATTATTACGGGACGTTCAGCTTGATTTATTAATCGCGCGGCCTGTTCCAAATGATCTAAGGTTTCTTCAGATAAATTCGGAAGCAATTTCTCTTCAATCTCAGGATATTCAAATTCAGCTTCTTCCAGCTGAACATCCCTTGGAACATCTATCAAAACTGGACCTGGCCTACCTTCTTGGGCAATTCGGAAAGCTTCATGGATAGTTGGCGCAAGGTCCTGTGCGGACATTACTAAATAAGTCATTTTCGTACAGGCAGCCGCTATAGAACAAATATCGGCCTCCTGAAAAGCTTCAGACCCCAGCATAGGGCGAGCTACTTGTCCCGTTATGGCGACCATAGCTATAGAATCTGCCTTTGCTGACATTATGCCAGTAACTAAATTAGTCGCTCCGGGACCTGATGTAGCAAGACAAATTCCCGGTTTGCCCGTTACCCGAGAATATGCGTCAGCCGCATGGGCGGCTGACTCCTCATGGCGGACTAACACGTGATGTAGTTGAGGATATCCCCATAGTGCATCATACAAAGGTAAAATTGCCCCCCCTGGATACCCAAACAGTACATTCACTCCCTCTTTAAGCAAACTTTCGCAGATTATGGCTCCGCCCTTAAGTTTCAAATTTCCCCCATCTATTTGTAACAGAGTTAATACGGGTTTATTCGGAACAACACAAAAAAGGTCCCGTCCCTCTAGGGACGGGACCTTATCATTTCAATCCCGCGGTACCACCCTAATTGCTCTACGGATAGAGCCTCTCAATAAGGGCACCATCATGCCCCGATATTTCTAACGGATACCGACTCCGTCCAATCTTACTTCCTCTATACCCAGAGTTTCAGTTGGCAGCTCCGGAGGGATTTTCAGGGAGTTCAGCGTGCCTGCTCACACCTTACCAGGCTCTCTGACCGCTTAACCTTCCGTACTCGTCTCCATCATAGCCTTTCGTTATTGACGCTAACACACTAGATAATAACTGTCAATTGATGCAATAAGCTGAAACAAAACAATTTAACTTGATCATAAATGGAAGCACGTTGATTAACCACCCACAACCATATTTCAGGGATTAAATGCGTTACATCCCGTCACCAAAGCTGGAGTTCCACCCATTACGAAAGCCACGCCTATTGTCTCTGCTATTTCAGCCTCAGTCGCCCCGACCGCTCGAGCTCGATTAGCGATG
>CAJXEF010000215.1 GCA_913052545.1 uncultured Chloroflexota bacterium | reverse complement strand
ATAATCAAGAATCGGAAATCTCTCTCGGGCCATTGTCGCAGGATATTGAGGAATTTTTAAAGAGTTTCGATGAAGGTTTATCTTCATAAGGTCTTTAACTTGTTATTACATACATCGTCTGGTTATAAACGCAAGATTGTACTCACATTTATCTAACGTCTTATCTTAGTAGTAAATTGGCCTAGAATAAACTTAGTTTGTGGATGGATTTATTAATTAGAAAAACTAGAAAAATTTAAAAAAATTGATGTTAGATTTGATTAAGCTATATGACTTTTGGGAGCAGAAAATTAAAATGCTTATATCAACCACATCGATTTGATATTCTTGGAAGCTGTAGATGCGTCACGTATGCTGATAGCAGTTCGGATTGACGGTAATATGCCCGTATGATAGATTTAGTAAGCTTTTCAATATAAAAGGGAGCTAGGTTATTCAACAGTTGGAGGTAACGACATAGCTAGGCAGTATAAGGTTAACGAACAGATTCGCTCCTCTCAGGTAAGGGTGATAGGTCAGAATAGTGAACAGCTAGGAGTGATGAGTCTGGATCAGGCACTGCAGATGGCGAGACAAAGTGAAGTTGATCTAGTTGAAGTAGCACCTAATGCAGATCCACCTGTGGCACGTCTCCTTGATTACGGAAAGCTGCGTTACTTATATTCCAAGAAAGAAAGAGAATCTAAGAAAAGCCAAAAAAATACCGAACTAAAAGAAATAAGGTTTCGTCCGAACATTGGTGATCACGATCTTTATGCAAAGCTACGAAAAGTGAAAGAGTTTATAGGAGACGGTTCTAAGGTCAAGATAACGTGTAGATTTAGAGGGCGTGAATCAGTTCATCAGCAGCTAGGTCTCTCAGTGTTAAAGCGAGTAGCCGATGAGTTGAAAGATGATGTTCGGTTGGAAAAAGCTCCATCTATGGAAGGGCGGGCTTTATATATGATTTTAATGCCCAGTGGTGGGAGAGCGGAAAAACAGGATGATAAGGCGAGTGATTTAGCGGATGCCAAAACTTAAAACTCACAAGGGCGCTAAGGCAAGGTTTCATGTCACTGGTACCGGCAAATTAATGCGCATGAAACGTATGAGTAGCCATTTGCGTCGTAAAAAACCTAAAAAAGTAACCCGCAAGTATGCGGACCGGATATTGGTGGATCCTAAAGATATAAAAAGATTCAGCCGTTTATTACCCTATTCATAGCGGATGAAATCTATAAATGACGGAGAATTGTTGTGCCCAGAGTAAAACGAGGGGTAACTAAACATAAGCGACACAAAAAAGTAATGTTGGCGGCCAGGGGATTTCACGGATCCTCTCACCGAAATTACAAATGGGCCAAAGAAGCTTTGACTCATGCTTGGAGCCATGCTTATCGTAACCGAAGGGAGCGGAAGGGGGAATTTAGGAGGCTATGGATTGTACGTATAGGTGCTGCCTGCAGACAGCAGAACGTTACATATAGCCAATTTATGCATGGCCTAAAAGAAGCAGGGGTAGAGGTCGATCGAAAGATGCTGGCCGATTTGGCAGTCAATGATCCAGCTGCCTTTGATAAACTGATTACTTTGGCCTCGGAGTATTTGGTATCGCCCTCTTAGTCTAAGTTATAGATTAAGGTCCCAGAGACTCCCTTAATTGACCTAATTTCGGATATTGGGCGAGGCTATATCATTGGCTGAAGCCATAGTAGTTGTCTGACAGTAATACGCGATTCAACCCAGATAACGAAATATTTAGAGGGCGTGTGGGATTGGCCCATTTCTCCGTCAAATCTCTGTGTAAATCTTCCAATAAAGTCGGTTTGTTATTCCTAAGTAGGATTATCCTAAAAATCATCTCTTGGATTGGCATATCGTTTCGAATGTAATCGGGCTCATCTGTACAGTATTTAGCTATCTCCGTCATTAATGTTTTAGGATCCAAGGATTCTTGATTCGGTTCAAGTAAGGATGGGCATGATGGTCCCCTGCGAGCGGCGATAATCGCGATCGGAGATCGGTTCAGTTGGTTGATTCGATCGATATCTACATGATAATACTGTGGTTCGGTTTGTAGTTCAGGTAAGCTCATAATTTAACCTCTTCATTCCAGTCCAACATAATTATATTAACTTTGTCTCCAGCGTTTCTGCCTGGTTCATCATCAGGACAAATTGCTAGCCCATTAGCTTTTGACATGGATGTCAAAATATTTGAGCCTTGTGGTCCCGTTGGCGATGCATAATAAACTCCATTATCTTTGCTAACAGCTACTCGCGCGTATACCCGCCTTTCATCAGCGTTAAATATTGGGTGCGTTAAAATGCCTTCAATGACTGGCCGATCTAACATAGTGAGGCCGAGCATTTTACGAATTGCGGGTCTGGCAAACATTTCAAACGCTACCAAAGCGCTGACGGGATTACCGGGTAGCCCTAACATTGGTATTAGACCAGCTTTATCTTTGAGATGCCCAAAAGCTAGTGGTTTAGCTGGACGCATTCGGACAGACCAAAAGTTCATCTTGCCCTTATCGTTTAAAACGTCCTTGACAACGTCGTAATCTCCTTTCGATACTCCTGCCGAGGTGATCACTAGATCAGAGCCAGTGATGCCTTCTAATTTGTCATTAAGGCTTTCTACGGTGTCTTGGGCTATACCAAGGATCTTCGGTATACCACCTGCGGCCAATACTGATGCTGCTACTCCGGCGCTATTACTGTCATATATTTTACCCGGGGTCAGCTTTCCGTTTAAGGGAACTAATTCGTCTCCGGTAGCTAGGATTGAAACCAACGGACGCCGTATGACTTTAACATTTTGGAGTCCTAAAGAAGCTAGTACGCTAATTTCCGAAGAGCGTATGATGCTGCCTGATTCCAATACTAATTGATTTTTTTTAACGTCTTCTCCAGATGGCCTTATATTACTACCTTTGGGGAGATTTGTATTTATGTTGATATTATCCAAACCGTGTCCTAAGTTTCGACGCTCAACCTCATCGGTTTCTTCAAAGGGTATCACCGTGTCCGCACCAGCTGGAACTGGCGCTCCGGTCATAATTCTGATAGCAGAGCCTGGGGTTACTGTCTGTATTGAAACTTGTCCTGCAGGGATGACACCAATAACCTTTAGTTGCGTAGGATTTTGAAGAGATGAATGTGCTATATCGTCCCATATAACTGCATATCCATCCATACCAGAATTCGAAAGAGGTGGTAGATTTAATGGAGATGTTACATCCTCTGCTAAAAT
>CAJXEF010000214.1 GCA_913052545.1 uncultured Chloroflexota bacterium | reverse complement strand
ACAGTTATTCACATTTGTTCCAGCCGCATGATGCGCACATTGCGCATCCCTCCTGATAATGCAAATCTCCGTTGCAATCAGGGCATTTTTGATTTTGGTAACCGTTGGTTCTATGATTATTCGATTGGTGGTCTTTGGCGAAAGCGAATTGAATAGAATTAGTAGATGGAGCTGGTAATACTGCGGGGTCTGGATGTAATCGACGTTCTAACGCTAACGCTACTGCATCAGGTCCTGATCTAACTAAAGTCCCATCATCCCATGCTGGGCAACAGGTTATGCCGCGGAGCTGGTTAAATACTTGCTCAGGATTAATTCCTGATCGTAACGCCAGGGATACTAATCTGGAGATTGCTTCTAACTGAGCTGAGTCACAACCACCGGCTTTCCCTAAGGTTCCAAAAACCTCGAACGGTCTTTGTTTCTCGTCGAAATTTATCGTAATGTACATGTTTCCATGGCCAGTACGAACTCGTTCAGTAATTCCGTGAATTTCTCTAGGACGATCTCTTGGTATGTTAGAAATCGTTTGATCATCTGATGACTGCTTCGTGGTTTCGCCTGTGCTTAGCACTTGTTCAGATTTACTTCCATCTCGGTAGACAGTAATTCCTTTACAGCCTGTTTCATATGCCAACATATATGCTTCGGATACATCTGATATTGTGGCACTGTGGGGAAAGTTAATAGTTTTGGAAACTGAATTATCTGTATGCCTCTGGAATGCTGCTTGCATTCGCACGTGCCAGTTTGGGGTGATATCATGTGAGGTCCTAAACAGATTTTTTACCCAAAGAGGGACATCGAGTCTTTCTAGGCTACCGGTTTGGGTCAGTTCCTCCATTAATTCAGGAGTGTAAAAGCCTTCGTTCCGTGCCACTGCTTCAAAGTATGGATTGCCTTCTATCAAACGGGTATTGTCCATGACGTTACGGACATAAGATAAAGCAAACAACGGTTCTATTCCGCTAGAAGCTCCGGCTATAATACTGATCGTCCCAGTTGGAGCGATGGTTACTGGAGCGGAGTTCCGCATACGTAATATCGGACGGCCATCTGGTCCGGGTTGATTGTAACTACTTCCTTCCCAAGAAGGGAAAGTCCCCCGGGTTTCTGCCAATTCTATTGATGCTTTATAAGCTTCGTCTTGGATTATTCGCATAACCTCTTCACCGAGGGTCAATGCTTCTTCCGAGTCGTATTGTATCCCGAGTTGTACTAATAGGTCTGAAAATCCCATAACACCTACACCTATTCGACGTGTAGTCCTACTCATTTCTGCAATTTCGTGAATGGGATAATTGTTCATATCTATAACGTTGTCTAGGAGGTGGACTGCAGTTTTGGTCACTCTAGATAAACGTTGCCAGTCGACTTCTGTATCCTCTTCGGTATAACAAACCATGCGTGCTAGATTGATTGAACCTAGATTGCAGGATTCATATGGTAACAACGGCTGCTCACCACAAGGATTAGTAGATTCTATAGTACCTAATTGAGGGTTAGGATTTTCTCTATTTATACGATCCATGAAAACAATACCTGGATCACCTGTTTCCCAGGCCAATTCTGTCATCAAGCTAAAAACCTCCTTGGCATTTAGCTGGCCCGTAATCTGGCTGGTTCGAGGATTAATGAGATCATAATCTTCATTTTTTAAAACTTTATCTACAAAATCTTCTGTAATTGCTACAGATATATTGAAATTAGCCAGATGTTTGCCGTCTTGTTTCGACCGAATGAATTTTACGATATCTGGATGGGTAACGTTTAAGATACCCATGTTGGCGCCTCTACGAGTCCCACCTTGTTTTACTACGTCTGTAGCTGCATCAAACGCATTTATAAAGCTTACTGGACCTGAGGCGACTCCTCCTGTTGAGCCAACTACATCACCTTCTGGCCTTACTCTAGAGAAGGAAAATCCAGTACCTCCACCACTTTTGTGAATTAAAGCAGTGTCTTTTACCATCGAAAAAATCGAATCAAGAGAATCTTCTACTGGTAGTACGAAACAGGCTGATAATTGTTGAAGTTCTCTCCCTGCATTCATAATAGTAGGAGAGTTTGGTAAAAATTCTAAGCAACGCATTACATCTGCGAATTCTTCTTCTGTGCGGATTCGGTCTTCTTCCGTGGCCCCGTAGTTGAGATCAGCTTCAGATAAATTTTTGGCTACGCGAATAAACATTCCCTCAGCGTCTTCTAGGATGTTGCCCTCTCTGTCTTTAGATAGGTACCTCCGCTCAAGAACGACTTTGGAATTCTCAGTTAAATCTGAAGATCGTTCGTTAATTTGCTTGGCTATACCGGAGTTAATTAACCCCTTTCTAACCCTGCTTTTAATTTCCTGTGAAGTTAATGTAGAACTCTGCTGTAATATTGCCAAAATACCACCCTCCCTCTCAATGGCTACGCACGTTAGTTTATCTATTCATTCACGTGGGCCATAAATTCAACCTAATTTAGTTCGGCAACTGGACTCATGTTGATGCGTTTTACTCGCGACGATAGTTGTAGATCAATTATCATGTTCTGGTAAAAATACATCAACGGGGTATGATGTTTAATACTGATCATTTTTCCGATTAAGCGAGATATCTTACCGTCTGCTAACAGACCTGCCGGGCCAGGGTCAACTCTTTGTATAACTGCGTTCAATAAATTTATATTTAAACGGCTTAACTCATCTATTATTAAATCAGCCATGTCTTTTAAAGCCCCGTACCCCAAAGGAAAATTGGAAGCAATATCTAACAGCAATATATCGTTTCTGATGTTATGACCTGCAACATCGAAACTTTTCCTTAGTGAGTTTGAAATGCATTCAACGCTGGATTCTCCTAATGGTGTATATTGAAGTTGTATCTGGTAATTATGTCCCGGCAAGTCAATGTCCTCAATTCAAATTTAAACTGGTAGATATTCGAACTTCTACTAGGCGACCTAACTAAGGTCGCGATCGCTCCGATCGACGACCTAATTGCTACTCATATTAGAGATACTTTGCCCAAGAGTTGGGTTCTTCTTAAAAGGTTTTAACATGGTCGGTCGGATTTTTCTCGTCGAAAATGTCATTGGCGATCTCTTTGGGTTATCATTCGATTAATTACGATGGTACTATCGGCCTGTGAGTAGATGGCGGATTCAGTTTTTCGCCTTTAACCATCTAATTCAGGAAGAGCCAACCAACAGGTGACAAGACTTGACCGAATCTCTCGATCTATTTCCTCTTGTAATTCTCCAAATGGATTAAAATT
>CAJXEF010000213.1 GCA_913052545.1 uncultured Chloroflexota bacterium | reverse complement strand
AGGGCGAAAACCCTGGTTTCTGAAAACGTGTGTGTGGAAACTTTAACGGACCCCGAACAGATCTAATTGAGAAATCACGTTCGGAATAATACGTTGGGTATTGGATTACATGAAAGGATTCAAATTCCTGCGGCATGGGCAGAATGAAATGTGTCCACCCCTCCAGTATATAGGCCCTCTTTTTTAGCGACGACAGCGGGGCTTGCAAATTTTGCAAAACCTGTTTGCGTAAAGCCATCTCCAAGAATACGTATGTTGTGCCCCTTTTCTACCAACCCCGCTATCACATCAGGATGTAGTTCAGGAGGAACATCTGTTGTTAGCGAGCTGCAGTCGATTCGAGGAGCGTCTATGGCATCCTGAGGACTCATACCGAAATCGATCATCTTTACTAACAATGAAGTAACGCAGTTTGTTATCCTCCGCCCTCCAGAAGCCCCTACCGCTATTTCTACTCCGTCAGAGCCCATTACTAGTGCGGGAGTCATGTTGTTGAGTGGATATTTGCCAGGTGCTATAGAGTTGACCCTGCCCGGTACAGGGTCGTACCACATCATTCCGTTGTTCATTACGATACCCGTACCCTTTGGAATAATTCCTGATCCAAAGCCTGACATTATAGTGTTGGTGATTGAAACTGCGTTACCGTCACCATCTATTACAGAAAGATGAGTGGTCCCATTATCTGGGCGAGGCTTGCTACTTTCTAGAACGAACTTTGGTTCTCTCCCCTCCTCAATCCAGGGATTACCGGGTTCGTATGATGAAGGAGCATTGTCGGTTATTTGCTCACTCCGCCTAGCCGCATAGTCATCGGAAATCAATCCATCCCACGGTACATCAGCGAATTCTGGATCTGCAACATATTGAAATCTGTCAGCGTAGGCCATTCTTGCAGCGCTGATATAGGCGTGAAGTGTTTCAGTGGAGTTGTGCCCTAAGGTACGAAGATCAACCCGATTCAATAGTTTTAAAGTCATCGCGCTAGTAATGCCTGCACATGCAAATGGCGGCACACGAATAACCTTATCTCTGTAATTAAACTCAAGACCACGTTGCCAGAAAAATGGACGATATTTATCAAAGTCATCAGTTGATAGAATTCCGCCGTTGGCAACTACATCGTCCACGATAGCTTGAGTTAGTTCTCCTCTATAAAATGCATCTGCGCCGTCTTTGCCTATGGCATCCAAAGAGTTGGCGAGGTCAGGTTGCTTTAGCATGTGGGGAGATTCGAGATCTCCGTAGGGTAGGGATCCGTCTGGCATGAAGGTGTTTCCTAGCTCTGGATAGCGCAATAACATCTTTGAAAGGCTACCGAACTTATACAAAGTGAACCATCCTGGAGAAAATCCCTCTCGAGCGATCTTTGCAGCTGGCCTCGTCACCTCCGAAATTGGGAGTTTTCCAAAGCGTTTATGCGCTTCTAGCAACCCTGCTACACATCCCGGCACGGCTATAGATCGATAGCCATGGATATTCGCGTCGTTTCTTACTCCTGCCCATCCAAAGCTACCCACGGAGGCTTCTCCTGTGAGTTCGTACATGTCGGGATGTGCGCCTGCAGGACCTTTCATAGGAAAGCCAATGACGCCACCTTGTTCGCCTACCTGAAACACCATGTATCCGCCTCCTCCGATTCCACTTGATTCAGGTTCGACAACACCCACTGCCAAACAGGCAGCAACCCCCGCGTCGATAGCGTTACCGCCCAACTTCAGCATCTGCAGACCAGCTTCTGTAGATAAACGATCTTTGGTTGCCACCATTCCATTCTTCGAAACGGCCTCTGTCTTTATAAAATCTGTCGTAGAAGCAGAACCATGCATAGAGTGTTACTCCCTGTACTATCTGGGTTTGGCCACACATGGTACAGGAACACACGATTCAGGGCCTTGAAAAATTATGAATCTCCTCCAACGGCACCGATAGCCTTCGGAACAGCTCGTTCCTTATTGGGTTCTTGCGGTGAAAGCGTTTCATCAAGGTATTCCCCTTGTTTAAGTGCTCTGAGATCCGTTGATGTTTCCGGTCGGTAATTCCACACGCCTCGGAATATAAAGAATGATATTGATAATAGACAGACCGCCAATATAGCTCCCAACCTTGTTGCTACAGGAGCACTAAATTCGTTAGCAATTATTCCCGCTGTTAACGCCCCGATTGGAATGAGCCCCGAAGTCATCATGTAAATACCGGTTACTTTGCCTCGTAGGTTGTCAGGTAAGATGCTTTGAACGGTGGCACTAGCAATGGAAAAATACGCCATCATTGCACCCGAAATAGCCATAACAATGATCAATGCCACTTCGTATCTATGGTTAATGGACATCGCAGTCATTAGCACGGTAAGGAAGGCGAGGAGAGAGAATGTAACTATACCTGGCCTGGTTATACGTTTCCAAGAAGCGAGAATAATAGTGCTTAACAACGAACCGAGTCCGGCAGAGGAAAATAGAAGGCCCAGGCCCTTGGGGCCTACTTCAAATATCTCTGCTGCATAAACTGGCATAAGACCGTTAATGAAGGGCACAATTAGGATGACCATTAATAATGTCAGGCACATAAATCCGATTATTACCGGCTGTCTTAATATGAACCCGATTCCGGATAGCAGTTCTAAAGGCACATTTTTTAGCGAAGATTTTATTTGACTCTTATCTTTCGAGTCTGTTGACGGAAGTATGCCTTTAGGTGTTTTTATCAACTGGATAGTAAGCCCTGCGCCTACCATGAGGAGTGCTTCTACCAGAAATATTGGCCAAGCTCCAATCAAGCCTAGGAATAATCCGCCTGCTGCTGGAACGCTGAGTCTCATAATGCTAAATGCCATTGCGTTCAGGGCGAAGGCATTTATTAGCTTTTCTCTTGGTACAATCGTGGTGATCAATGCCATTCGGGCCGGGTCATGGATTGTCCACGCTATACCCATCAGAAACACGAAACCAAATAAGTTCCAGGTAGCACCTAAACCAACCATAATGAAGATGGAAAATGTAACCATCAGTATGGCTTGATATGTGTAAACTATTGCCAGAAGCCGCCGCTTGTCAAACCTGTCGCAGATAAGCCCTCCGAGAGGTGCCCCCAGAAGTATTGGTAGCGCATCAAGCCCCATTATGAGACTCGTCAGAAAAGGAGATCCGGTGATGTCGTAAGCAAGCCAGCCGATAAGTACCTGTTGCAGCCAGAAGGCCCCGCTGAATATGACAGTGGATAGCCACAGGAATCTGTAATTCAAAGACCTAAAAGTATCAAATGTATGAA
>CAJXEF010000212.1 GCA_913052545.1 uncultured Chloroflexota bacterium | reverse complement strand
TGAAGTGTCTAAGTAGCGAGAGCCAGAGAAAGTATGGCCAATGTATGGCCCAATACTGTATAGGCTGCTAATTTCCGTTTCGGGAATTTATTTGCCAATATCCCCCCACTCAACTGGCCTATCATGTTTATTGAAGTTAACAACATTACGGCGAATGCGGCGGAGGTTTTTGAAAATCCAAGGGAGTTTTCTAGGTAAGGGACCTGGTGAATGCCAGTCGAAGACACAACGAGTAGCGCTTGTGCATGCCCAATAGATATAACCCAAAATGCTTTTGTTTTAAGAGCATCCAAAAGAGTAAAATTATCTATTCCAATTAGGGGGGTATTTTTCTTACGATTCCTTTGCATCTCAGGGACGGACGGTTTGTTTAGGTTGGCATCTTCTTGAACTCCGTCCGGTAAATAACCATAAGGTTCAGGACTTGATCTTATAAAAAGGGAAACTAATCCACCAACGATTGCAACGAAAATACCAGTAGTTAGTGCCACTGACTGCCAAGTAAAATTGTTTAACCCAAAGGCTAGTATTGGAGGAAAGACCACGCCGCCAATTCCCAGACCTAGCATGGCAAGTCCGATTGCCTTAGCTCGGTTTTTAAAGAACCAGTTGTTTATGCTGGTCATGACTGATATGAAACTAGGTGGATCAGCTCCCGTTGCTAACACCACGAAACCTGCGTAAAACATTACTACAGAGTTTGCTCGACTTATGATTATGTACCCTAGTCCGAATATAACGAACGCTATAAACATGACAAGTCGAGGCCCGATTTTTTGTATAAGATATCCGAGGAATGGTCCTAAGATTGAGCTTTCAATTCGGGATACTGCATAGGCCCCAGATATTATCGTCCGACTCCAACCGAAGTGAATCCTTATCGGTTCAAAGAAAAAACCGAATCCTGTGAAAAATAAACCACTGGAAAGGGCTGTAGCAATACAGCCCGCCATAACAATCCACCATCCGTAAAATACCCTACGTATATCTCTCACTCTGGACTTGGTGATTTCATTTGTAGTTTTTGAACATGCTGGTATGTGTACCACATGTTGAATCCAAACTCATGTTGTTACCCACAGTCATAATTGGAAAATAGCGGAAAGAGATCATTGGCAACACGGAGGCCACTTATGCAAGCTGTTTTTTGCGAAATGGGTTAGTTTAATTGAGATGAAGTAATATTGCTGTGACAGAGATATCAGCGTAGGGGCTTAGAAATGAAAATCACTGACATAGAGATATTCGTCGTTGATGGAGGTAGAAAGAAATGGTTATTTTCAGCCGTTCGGACCGATGAGGGTATAACTGGTTATGGGGAATTTGGCTATGGTACGGTTGCAAAGTCGCTTGTGGGACTTATCGAAGACATAAAGCCACTTGTTATTGGCAGAGATCCCAGAGCTGTAGAGAAATTATATTTTGACCTTTATCGTGCTTTGAGACAGGTTCCGGGTGGAATCGCCCAGATGGGTATTGCGGCTATTGAACTGGCCTGTTGGGATATCAAGGGAAAGGCGCTAGAACTTCCTGTGTCCCACTTGGTTGGTGGACCACACCGTGACTCACAAAGAGTCTATTGGTCACATATGGGCAGTGCTCGAGCGCATAATCCTTCTTTAGCGCTTGATAAGCCCTTGAAGGATTGGGAAGCTGTAGCTTCAGCAACCCGTGAAGTTAGCGAGAGGGGCTACGATGCCTTCAAGACAAACATATTCTGGCCAGGAGAAAGTCCTAGGGCTATAAGTCAGGGTAGAGATGGCATCAACCACGACCAAAGAGTAGATACTGAACTTCTACGTCATGCAGAGAAACAAATTTCAGTTATGAGAGACGCAGCGGGAAACTCCATAGACATACTGCTAGACGTCAACTCTAACTTCAAGACAGAAGGGGTAATCAGACTTGCTAAAGCGTTGGAGCCTTACAAATTATTTTGGATAGAACACGACAACGAGAGTCCTCAGGCCCTGGCACAGTTGAGAGATTCTACCTCCATATCTCTTGCTTCTGGGGAAGAGCATTTTACTACTCGGGAGTATCTCCCGTATTTTGAACTTAGAGCAATGGACACGGTATTGGTTGATGTGCAGTGGCAAGGATTTGGACCGTCAAAAAAAGTGGCAGATATAGCAGAAACATATGAAATGAATATAGCACCGCATAATCCTGCTTCGGAGCTTGCTAGTTTCCAGTCAGTGCATTTGTGCGCTTCTGTTTCTAATGTGCGGATTATGGAAAGTGATCCGGAGGGAGTTCCATGGAGAGAGGAACTTTTCACAAATATGCCTGAAATTGTGCAAGGTTGCATGAAAGTACCCACCTCGCCAGGCTGGGGTTGTGATCTAGTTGAAGAGGCGGCTATCCGATACGCTTGGTAGGGTTGAAAATGTTCACCTTAGGAATTGTATAGGAACTAAATAATGAGGCGAGTCAGATTGGCATGAAGATAACTAGCATCGAAACTTTCCCAGTGAAGACTATTGGTGACGGCGCTTGGATCTTTTCCGCCGTTAGGACAGATAGTGGGCTGACGGGTTATGGAGAATTCGGAACTGGGCTCTTTAAGAGAGGGCTGCCTGCATTAGTCCAAGATATAGGCGAAAGTTTACTTGGTAAAGACCCTCGTGCGGTCGATAAGCACTTTATGGATATGTATCGACTCACTCGATCATCTTCGGGTGGTGCTACGGCGATGGCAATTGCAGGTATAGAGCTGGCACTTTGGGATCTTAAAGGGAAGGATGCTGGCGTTCCGGTATATGAATTGGTGGGTGGGCCTCACCGAGACAAACAGCGGGTTTACTGGTCTCATCTAGGAACATATAGGGCCATGTACCCTGAACTGTACGATAGGCCGATATTAAGAGAAATGAATGACCTTGGGGATTGTGCAGTTGAAGCGGTAGAAAAAGGGTATTCGGCATTTAAGACAAATCTAATATTTCCAGGTGAAAACCCTACGACGATATCTGGATTAAGGGCAGATTCTAATGACCAGAATGCTCCGAGTAACCTAATAAAACACGCGGAAGAGCAAATATCCGTTATGAGAGAAGCTGTTGGCCCGGATATCGATATTTGCCTTGATATAAACTACAACTTTAAAACTGAGGGTGCCATAGCTATAGGAAAAACATTGGAGCCTTACGATTTATTCTGGATGGAAATTGACAATCAGGATCCCCAGGCATTGGCCCAAGTTAAGTTTTCTCAACGGACCCCAATATGCACAGGAGAGCAGTTGTTAGGCTTGCGTCAGTATCGACCTTTCTTAGAAACCA
>CAJXEF010000211.1 GCA_913052545.1 uncultured Chloroflexota bacterium | reverse complement strand
ACTGAGTGGGTGTTAGATCGACAGGCGCAGGCTGCAAAAGTGGTTGTATCTGCGAGGTTTTAGAAGCCGCCTTTTCCGTAATTTGGTCAAATAAAACCCTCTCATGCGCGGCATGTTGATCCACCAAATATAATCCATCCGGTCCTTCAGAAACTATGTAAGTTAAGTTAATTTGTCCAATAACTTTTAATTTTGGTATAACGTTTCTAACTGTGGATAACATATCTTGAGAATCGGTATACCCACCATTATGCCCTATACCTGCTTGAGCCAACGAATTTGTATCAAATTTTTTACCATTACTATTACTGTAACTAGTCCGGCTATAAATACCAGCCGACTTGTAGCCGCTTCTGGATACATCTCTACTAACCCTTCCCATATCAGGGGAATGGACGAGGGGCACAGGGGAATCTGATATCAAAGATGATCTGATAGATCTTTGTAGGAGAGAAAATATTTTTGATTCATTATGGAATCTTATCTCACGTTTCGTAGGATGAGAATTAACGTCAACCTCTGATAAAGGTATAGACAGGTTAAATATACATATAGGAAACCGTTTTTCTGGCAACAATCCATGATAGGCTTCATCAACAGCAAATGTAAGAGAACGACTGTAGACCCACCGACGGTTAACCAAAATGGTTATGTTATTTCGGTTGGCTCTATTCAAACTTGGTGCTCCCGTAAAACCCTCAATCTTATATCCCGAATCGGAATCTTCGCCAGACACATACAGCATTTGATTAGAGGTTACGGATCCCATGACGGATTCGATAGCTTCAAGCCAATCCCCATGCCCGGATGTAGACATTTTAGTACGACCGCCAGATTCAAATTGAAACCTAATTTCCGGGTAAGCTAACGCATAACGATATACTAAATCTTGAATCTTGCCCGCTTCTGAGGCAGAGGATTTAAGGAATTTTTTTCTAGCCGGCAAATTACCGAATAAGTTTGACACAGTTAAAGAGGTCCCTACACGGCTGCCATGCGGTGTTACGCCTTCGGAAAATCCCCAATCTCTTATAGTCTGACACCCTACATCAGAACCCTGACATCTAGTAATCAAATTTAATCTGGACACAGATGCAATACTGGGTAACGCTTCTCCTCTGAAACCTAATGTGCCTATTGAGGAGAGCTGATCATCTGTTGCTATCTTGCTAGTAGCATGATGCTGAAACGCCAAATCCACCTGGTCAAACGGTATACCAAGGCCATCATCAATTACCCTGATCTGATCTATGCCACCACCCTGTATCCCAACAAATATTTGCCTAGCGCTGGCATCTATAGAATTCTCAAGGAGTTCTTTCACAACCGATGCCGGACGTTCAATAACCTCGCCCGCAGCAATTTTGGCAGCAAGATCAGGGCTAAGTACACGTATTTCCATCTCAATAACCTCCTCCCAAACACCCCTGATAAATACGATATAGAAATAATCTAAAATAGGGGGATAATAGTTCCTTTGGCCCTATATTGTTTGTCTTCAGATGTACCATCCAGAACGAAATCGCAGACAATCTTGTAGATCCTTTCCATCTCTTGATCTACATTTCGGGAGAAAAAATAGGGCGGAACCCACACACCTCCAAAAGCTGCCACGATCTCAGGGTAATCATCAATTACGAAATCGGGTTCATGAGGTACTTTTAACTCTTCAAGCTTAGCATGGAAATCCTGTGTTGGTTTCTCATAAACTCCACTAATAAACTCGGACAACTCGTGTTTCTCTATCACTTCCCAACGTTCACCCATCCCAGACCAAATATGGATCTCGTGACCGTCGTCAAGTAACCTTTGGAAGGTTTCTTTAGTATTTGGCCTCAACGTATCATCTAATCCTAAAATCGTGTAATCGACATCGAAAAAAATCTTCATGAAAAAAACGAATCCTTATATCCATGGTTACCAGAACCTAAGTTGCCAATATTGTCCGGTATATTACCATGCGAAGATGCAAGATCAAAGTTGACCCTTCAGTTATCTGAGTTCAACGTTTTGCGAGGTTGCCCGTCATGGAATATTATCCAAAACTTCGGATATGGCCTTAATGTTAGCGCCAATAATGGTTTCGCTACCGATTTTTATAATAGGACGTCGGATCAACCGAGGCTCTTGTTGCATAAATTGCAACATTTCATGATCGCTCAGTTCTCTCTCCTGCAAACCCAGTTTTTTAATACTTGGACTTCGCCAGGCGAAAATTGCAGATAATCCCGCCGCAGATGCTAGGTCTACCAGGTCGTCTTGACTTAGAGGATCCTTGAAATAATCCACCTCTTTTACCGAGAATCCTTTTTGTAAAAGCAACTCTTTTACTTTCTTGCAGGAACTTCAACGAGGCCACCAATATAATGAGGCTTCTTTAGACATAAACTCTCCTTTACACGTAAATAATATTTACACCACTCAGCCAACGTAGCAAATTATTTTTCATTGGCCATCCGTTGCAATTCATATAATTTATTTATAGCTTCTAATGGCGTTAAATTCGCAATATCCAGTTCCAAAACCTGCTCAATTATTTGTGGGTGCTGGACAAACAATGGAATTTGTAATCCAACCTCATTATCCATATCCATCAAGATTTTTGGCGTGCTTTTCCGGGACGCCACATCAGATTCTAAATCTTTGAGAATCTCCCAAGCTCTGCTAACAACAGCAGGTGGCAGTCCCGCCAATTGAGCCACATGTACCCCATAGCTCCGATCTGCCCCCCCAGGGATGATTCTGTGCAAGAAAAACACTTCACCTTCTTCTTCTGTAACTGCTACGCTATAATTACTGACCCCGGGCAAAACACTTGCGACATCGATCAACTCATGATAATGGGTTGCAAACAAGGTCTTACATCCTAGTTGTGGGTGGTTATGGATATGTTCTATTACCGACCGGGCGATAGAAAGTCCGTCATATGTGCTAGTACCTCGGCCAATCTCGTCCAAGATTACTAAGGAATCACGAGTTGCCTGGTTCAATATGGCGGCCGTTTCTATCATCTCAACCATAAAAGTAGATTGGCCAGTAGCCAGATCGTCCTGCAATCCAACCCGAGTAAAAATCCGGTCTACCAACCCTATAGTAGCTTCAGAGGCCGGAACGAAAGACCCTATTTGAGCCATTAGTGTTATAAGCGCGACCTGTCTGATGAATGTAGATTTGCCCGCCATGTTAGGCCCTGTAACTACCCAGATCTTCGTATCATCACTGGATAATCTAAGGTCGTTAGGTACAAAAGACCCTACTGGAGTCATTTTCTCAACTATCGGGTGACGACCATCTTTGATTTCTATCACGCCCCCCTGTTT
>CAJXEF010000210.1 GCA_913052545.1 uncultured Chloroflexota bacterium | reverse complement strand
ATCTTAAATTTGCCACCACGGCGGCCAGGCAATGTTAAATATATATTATATTATCTGCGACATAAGCCCTTGGGAACGATCGGTGTGTCTATCTGTACGATCATGATTTTGACTGCTATATTTGCTAATTTGATAGCTCCCCATACTTATCAAGAACAGAATTATGATGCATTAAAGCACGCACCCAGTTTTACTTTTTTGTTTGGTACGGACAATTTTGGTCGGGACATATTTTCCAGAGTGGTTCATGGGGCACGTATCTCTATGATGGTGGGATTTTTAGCTGTTGTGGTAGGTACAGGAGTAGGAGCAGTAGTTGGGTTGGCATCCGGGTTTTTCATGGGTAAGTTCGATGCTTTAGTCCAAAGAATTATTGACATGTGGATGTCATTCCCTGATTTGATATTAGCTTTGACGATAGTTGCCGTATTCGGTAATACCGTTCCCAACGTGATTCTGGCAATCGCCGCTACGATTTTGCCACGGGGAGTTAGAGTTATTCGCTCCAATACATTGGCCATAAGAGAAATGGATTATACTTTGGCTGCCCGGGCAATTGGAGCTTCAGATCGCCGGATAATGCTAAGGCATGTGATGCCAAATACCGTAGCACCTTTTCTCATCATCATGTCCTCTATGTTCGGAACAGCGATACTTACTGAGGCAGGCTTGAGCTATTTGGGATTGGGTATTTCTGAGCCTACTCCGTCATGGGGAAGGATGTTAACCGGGCAAGCAGCGCAATATCTATCGACAGCCCCGTGGATGCTTGTTTTCCCGGGTGTTGCGATTACTATCACGGTCATGGGATTCGCTTTCGCAGGAGACGCTCTCAGGGATATATTTGATCCGAGACAACGAGGTCGATAGGCTGCGTGGCTCTGGCTATAGATTAGAGTTTAGGTTTGGTGTTGAGATGCTAGTTGACGAAGAAAAGGACCCTATACATTGGATAGGGCCTTTTGAATTTGCTCGGGAACACGGTTAGTTATTATTTGAGTTTTGATTTAAGAAGCTAATTAAAGCCGACCACCGTCCCAACGGCCGAGGAAGTACGGAGGTAATTTACGGTAGATCTGAATGCGATTTCTCTGAGAATCAACTATAAATACCCGGTCTTCATTGTCTACTGTTACTCCGATTGGTCCCCGTAAAAACTTTTCTCTTTCCAAGCCCTGAGCTATTTCTCTTTGGAACCGCATTTCGGGATTAGCATCTAATTTAGTTTCTCCCCATTTAGATAACGTGGCATCTCCTAATATAAAGGTAATGAAATTAGCTTCGGCATCAAATACTTGGACCCGATCATTATCCCAATCGGCTACGTATATGAGTCCTTCATTATCTACTGCTACGTCTGTGGGTCGTTTGAATTCTCCTTCACCATCGCCTCTTGTACCGAATTTCATTATGAATGTGCCGTTTGGAGCAAATTTCTGGATGCGATCATTCCTCCAATCAGCAATATAAAGGTCTCCTTGGTTGTCTATCTCGATACCCCATGGCATGTCTAATTGACCGTCACCACTTCCGGAGGTACCCCATTCGTCAATAATTGTGCCATCTTTAGTATACTTTTGGACTCTGTTGTTTCCAGTGTCAACTACAAAGAGGTTTTCGTCCTGGTCAAATACGATACCTGATGGTTGGTTAAATTCACCTTTTTGATCTCCTCTCTTTCCCCAGTGTCCTAGCCATTCACCGTCTTTGGAAAATATTGCGATGCGATTAAGCCACTCGTCTGAGATATAAAGATTTTCCTCTTTATCTAATGCTATAGATGTAGGCCAGATTAGCGAACCGGGGGAACTGTCATCTCCCGGATCCATCATGTCTTTCCCGAGCCTCCCAGAATTACCAATTTCACCTACATAGTCTTCGTCAACTGTGCAAACGGTTATCCGTTTAGAGTCAGCACGATAATCGTAGCTACGACTGACTACATACATCAAATCCCCTTCACCTCTACCAACGGCTACTGGGTTTTTAAATCCAGTCCCTGCCTCTTCTCCTCTACCGATGGTGTGTGTATAACGGAACGTAGCGCCTTGGACATGAGTAGTCATATTTACCTCTAATTTACTTATTGGGTGGTTTTCTTACGTTGTTGATGTTGTTTCATTTAGTTATGAAGATTTATTTTGTGGTTCTTTTTATTTCTATTAGCTAGCTGAATTGATATTCTTGTGTCGAGACGATTAGTTGTAAAATTTGTCCAACTGATTGGTTGAATTGGTCTGTTTTAGTGTTTAGACTGCCTAACGTGTTAATATGCTCTAAAAGTAAAGATCGGGTTTCTGGCATGAGCTCATAACCTCCGAGCATGTCGAGACAACCGTCCACCAAATCGTCTGAAGATATTAGTTCCTGTCCGGCTTGAAGGCGATTTATTATATATCGAACACCCGGCGATCCCACTCGTCCAATTTCGCTAGTCACGTAATTGATTCTTTCTACTAATGTGCCGCTATCTATCCATTCTTTACCGGTGTGCCAACCTTCTACGGTTGGGGGATTGAGGAGGTCTTGCCCCATATACCGGATTTCTAAAGCAGGATCATAAATGTCTGGCCCAGGTTTTGTAAAATCCCCTACTAACCGCAGGGTACCGCATACTACTTCTGCTGGGCTCTTTACCTTTGCAAAGCGAGCATTTTTAAAAGAATCAGAATTGAATAATACCCTTAACATTGAGCGTATCTCGTAACCGGATCTAAAATATTCTTCCTCTAAGGCTTTAATAAGCTCGGGATCCCGTGGCGGGATAGTTTGCCAGGCAGGAACTTGCGGTTCATCGGCGACGAAATAATTGTAAAGATGCCTGGATACGAACCTAGCTGTGGCAGGTTGCTTACTGATAATCCGGATAACATCTTCACCATTAAAATTGCCAGTTTCACCCAGGAAGGTCTTTTGGGCATTTATGTGATCGAATTGATTGTATAAGAAATGGTTATAATAACGCCCGTATGGGTATCTGGGTAATCCGTTACCTATGGTCCAGCCGGTGAAGGCTTGAGCACATGCTTTTACATCTTCTTCGGTATAGTTAGGCTGATCGTCCATACCGACGCCCATGGAAAATAGTTCTAGCAGTTCTCTACCCCAATTTTCGTTAACTGCTTCTTTGTGGCTCAGTTGATTATCAAGGTAATAAAGCATTGCCGGATTAGTCGCAAGATAATTTAGGATAGTCTCAAAACTACCAAACCCGTGGGTTCTAAATTCATCTAATTGCAACATGATATTGTGAGGTGCCATGCATTTGGAATCCCCAACACAAAAGATTCCGTGCCAGAACAGGCACATTTTCTCTTCAAGCTGCCGTG
>CAJXEF010000209.1 GCA_913052545.1 uncultured Chloroflexota bacterium | reverse complement strand
CTCCGGACACAAGCAACTCCAACTCGGCACCGGCTTGAGTGATCAATGCCTTCAATAAAACCAGTTCATTCGCATCTAGATTCTTCGAGAACTGCTCTATGGTTTGAGAGAATGCGAGCCAATCTTCGGATGTGGTCTCTACTCTTTTTTCATCATCAGACATCACGTCACTCTCTAGATAAATCGGTTGGATACAATCGTGGGATATGATATCACGGTTTCGATTCAGTTTGATATTTCAACCAATGTTGGGACGGTCCTTACCAGATACGGTTTGGACCAATACATAAGCCATTTTATCTATATATGATCGGACACCACAGGGTTAAACACGATTTATCCGCGATAGTATTCAAATACGCTCATGATGATTGGCATCTCTTAACTATCGCGACAACGAGGGGGATAATATGCCGGAAAATGATGTCGACCTCGAGAAGCAATTAGCCGATCAAAGATATGTGATCGAACAACAACGTACACAGATCGAACAACTCCTCTCTCAACAAGAAGAAGATGGATTTTTGAGCCTATTGAAGCAAGCCCTTCTCGCGTCCGCAGCGGCAGAGGTTATTGGTGCGCCATCTTCCTACGAAGCTGCGCTTGAGGCTGTGGTAGAAACAGCGGGTGAAGTACTGAACGCTAACGCCGGAGCACTGTTTCTGATAGATGACGAGAACCAAGACCTGATATTCGCAGTAGCTCTTGGTGAAAAATCTGAAGAAGTGAAGGAATTTCGAGTCCCGATCGGTCAAGGCATCGCTGGATATGTTGCTGCTACTGGTCAGGCGATATCCATAACAGACGCAGAACGTGACCCGAGGTTTGATCAAACGATAGGAGAAGCGATCGGGTACACCCCAAACTCTATCCTCTGCATCCCATTATTTCTTAAAGACCAGATTATAGGCGTATTAGAATTATTGGACAAAGCTGGTGGTGGCAACTTCACAGCATCCGACATGGAAACTCTCGGACGATTCGGAAGTCTCGCTGCCCATACTATAGAGGAAGCAAGGTTATCTCATGACGTTACCCATCTTTTCCGTCAGTTACTGAGAGGAGAAGCCAGGCCGTTTGAAGTGCCTGCCGATTCTCTGAATGCCTTATCGGCGACATTAGCCAATAAAAGCAATGAAGATACCATTGAGTTGGCGGCCATGGTACACAAGATCTGCCAGCAAGGAGAATCCAGTCGGAAGTTGGCCATGAACATACTCGGTGGATTATTAAGCTACATGGACTCGAAATCTAATATCTGAATCGGTGTAAGTACCAGAACGATATGCCTATACAACGCCCGGCCTGGAGTTGGTCCTCCAACTCGATAGAAACACCAATATTGCCATCGAGCAGTTTATTCAGATCCATAAATCGTCAAGACGCATTCGGCGGTAGCAGCGGGAGTGGTATTAAGATAGCCGTGATAGACAGCGGTATAGACAACAATCATCCGGCCGTAGCCGGTGCGGTAAGAGGATGGTCTGAACCATCCATTAAGGCCAATGGCGAGATCAGTTTTATCGAAGAACCCCATAGTGATCTGTCCGGCCACGGTACTGCCTGTGCCGGTATAATTCACAGCATAGCTCCCAATGCAGAGATCTACAGCGTACGCGTGCTGGGTCAAAGACTAAGTGGGAAAGGTAAGGTCTTCGCATCCGGACTTCGCTGGGCGATTGACAATCATATGAATGTGATTAATCTCAGCCTTGGCACGTCAAACGCAGAGCACTTCTCTCAATTCCATGAATTAGTTGATGAAGCATATTATCGAAGAATCGTTCTGGTTACAGCCGCTAATAACATGCCTATAATTAGCTTTCCTTCTTTGTATTCAACGGTGATATCGACAGCTTGCTATGACGGCGCAAACGGACCAGACCCGTTAAACTTTTACTACAATCCAAAACCCCCTGTCGAATTCGGTGCAAATGGGATCGACAAAGAGGTGGCTTGGCTTGACGGCCGTTACGTTAGAGCGACGGGCAATAGTTTCGCAGCTCCCAGCATGACCGGAGTTGTGGCTTTATTACTCAGTAAACACCCATCTCTGACGCCTTTCCAGGTTAAATCGGTACTGAGTTCACTAGCGAATAATGTCGATGCAGACGCCTGACGACCCCCCGACTGCGTCGATAACGTAGTACCAAAACAGTACTAGCCTCTAGAACGAGATTTCTGATGGAACCACACAATCTACTATCGTCGATACCTTTTCTCGAGAATATAGCTCAAGGTACCGCAGCTATGCTTCGGTCTAGCATGCAGGTTCGAAGATTCAGGAAGGGTCAGCCTATCTTTAGCCAGGGTGACCCGGGAGATTCTCTGTTCCTAGTATCAACTGGTCGCGTCAAGTTATTCGTTGAAAACGAACACGGTGAACAATTGACTATATTGCTCTGTGAGCAAGGGGATTGTTTTGGAGAGATGGCTATCCTCGATGGTGGATCACGATCGGCCAGTGCAGAAGCCCTAGAAGCAACGGAAACATGGACGGTCACACGGAAAACGTTTATAGACCTGATACGACAGCAGCCTGAAGTTTCTCTCGACTTGATCAGTTTTCTCTGTGCCAAGTTAAGGGCAGACCTAAATCGTATGGAAGAGTTCATATTCCTGGACACGTACCATAGAACCGGGCGCCAGATCATAAGAATGGCTTCGGAAGATACTGACGGTGAGTACACCGTTAATATCACCCAAGATGAACTCGCCCGATTGGTTGGAAGTAGCCGGGAACAGGTGAATCGCGTTCTTCGAGACCTTTCCTCGATGGGCTATATCACCATTAGCAGAGGAAGAATCCACATCCGTAATAAAATAGCTATGGAACAAATGATGCGGTGACAACCGAGACTGGATGCGAATCAGGCGTGACTAAAGCCGACTGACTAACCAATCATCTGCACCCTCATCAATGGAGAAGTGTCTGGGCTTACTCACTGGCAAGACGCGATCGAAGCTTTCGATAAAACTCTTGAGATTAATCCTAGAAAATATTTTTACCGCGAACGTGCTGTTTCTTACCAGGCGCTTCGCCAACATAGACACGCAGTGCAAGATTTAACCCCAGTTATGAACGGGTAAGACCTTGGAAAGGCTGGCCCGGGCATTGGGGTCGCCGTGGAAAATACGGTTAAGTGGGTGGTTCTATACAGCGATCCTCATCTATGAAACTGGACTACCGTGGCAACAATATAAAACTCTTCTCTCGGCAATATGGGAGAAGGGTTTATTAATTAGGGGTATATCGTAGGGAAGAAGAATTCTATGCGGGATATGAAGGGATTAACTTTTTCTATGCCCCGCTTGTTTAATTATCTAAGGTACATACCGTACCT
>CAJXEF010000208.1 GCA_913052545.1 uncultured Chloroflexota bacterium | reverse complement strand
CCCTCAAAGCAATCGGCTTTTCCTTGTAAGTAACAAATTAATCCCTATACTTCATCTTCAGTTAAATTCGGTTTATTAGCGTAAGCCAACGTAGAAGAAATCAATACGATTATGATAGATATGGCTATTCTAATTGTCATTTTTACGTTGTTCTTCGATCCCGTCTTCGGCTCGTCTATCTTCGAGAGTATCACTATGAATCCATGTCAGCCAAAAGCGATAACACCGATAACCGCCAACAATAATAATTACACCTCCCAGAACCAACCCTAATATAATCAACATGACAATATTAACTCCGAATTGATCAAACGATGCGCATAGGCCTGTTCTAATATAGGACGTTCCATCATCAAATCCCGATATAATCGTCCAGAATTCCATTTCCATAACAAAGCCTCCGACAGTTAGGTCGGAGGTAGGGTTATTTTTAGAAACCGTAATTAGAAACGTGATTCAATATTTTTAACGTAACAATTTGTCAGATTAATTACCCCAATCTCCGCTATCTTTCCTTCTGCTAATCATGTCATTCACTGGAAGTATGTCTACGTCTCCGACCCACATCAGGCGTACCCGTGGATTAAATAATTGGACTACCGAATCGTATTCAGCCGCTTCTACCAACGCATAACATCGGTGGGATGATTGGTATTCCCATGCACATAACACTTTGACATCGTCATTGCCTTCAACCCATCTAGACATCTCGCTTGGCGGTTGGGAGTTGGGCGCCAACCCTTCTCGCAACCTACCTCGGCAAGTTTCCCAAGAATGTTGAGTCGTGACATGAAAAAGCATAATCTCCTCCAAACCTAAAAGGCATGAGAAGACTATACGATAGTCATCTTCAATCATCAAACCCGATATACCACCTATCACGTGCCCACAGACCTATTATAAGGTCCATATTTAAAGAAATCCAAAACCCAATGTTCTGATTCATACTAGGATTCGGAAATCGCTGGCTTAACCGCAATCTTATGTGTGGCACATCAAAATAGACAGATCGGTACCATACTGTTTCACGCAACGCTCTCTCGGTATTAAACGTCGATTTACTTACAAAAATTACCCAAGAGAGTAAAATTGTTAAAATATACACGTTTCCCCAATAGAGGATTAACTGTGGATTTGCAGCCAACCGCTAATGTCGTTTTGATAGCTCCAGAAATACCCCAAAATACTGGCAATATAATCCGTCTCTGTGCTAATG
The DNA here is from genome assembly GCA_913052545.1 of uncultured Chloroflexota bacterium. The sequence goes on along the minus strand of CAJXEF010000208.1, from coordinate 2,135 downwards.
TCGGGGCCCGTTTGCATCTGGTAGAGCCAATAGGCTTTAAGTTGGGAAACCCTGGATTACGGAGGGCATCTTTAGACTACAGTGACCTAACAGATATAGTGATTCATAACTCGGTAGATGAATTTTTCCAAACTATATCCATTGATAATGTCTACGGAGCTACGATACCCGGAACTGTTCCGTATACAGCTCCTAGATACCAACGTGAGGACACCATTATTTTCGGCTCAGAAAGTGTAGGATTACCTCGTAGTGTGGTAGACAGATTAAACTTGGAACATCGTGTGCACATACCTATGATGCCCGCCAATCGTAGCTTAAACATCTCCAATGCTGTAGCAGTTATTGTGTACGAGATGTGGAGACAAACTGCGTTTCAAGGAGCATCCGCCTTTCCAAATGGAAACCGCTCTTATTTCTCATAATTGAATCCCACATATAGCTAAAGGATCAAAGAACCTTCAGACATCAGTGTTGCAGTAATACGTCGGATCCACCATCTTCTTTAAGAGCAGCGGAAGAGGGATTCGACTCCATTCCCAGCCACCATAAAAGGAATACGAAAACCCCCGATTGTCAGGTCGAGGGTTTTTAGGATGCTTGATTAAAATGATACGCGATTAATTATTGGTGCAAGTTAACGGACTCGCGTTAGATATATTGATTTGAAACTTAGTGAGCAGCTCCAGCAGGTTGATGAGACAACAAGAATTCACGGGCCTGATTTACAGTCTGTGCCTTGATAGCCTGATCTTCTTTCCAGGGATATACAGTTACCTCAGCCTTTGGTGCCAATTCCACCAAATCCATGGCTGCCTCATACGAATGAGATGGTGTGTCATCCGGCATCACTAGCATTGGTGTTTGGCACGAACGTGCAAAATCGCGCGATACACAGTACGCAAAGTCTGGCTGGATCCGATACAAGTTGTGCAGGTAGGTATCGCATGTTTCCATATTCAGATCAGGACGGCTCCCACATAGTTCCGGTGCCCAAATATCATGCCCTGAGTTATACATCGAATCCGGAGTTTTCGAAGCGTGTCCCACAGGTTGGCAAAGCACGGCTGCGACAACGCGATCCGGCGCCCTTTCCATCAGTTTGAGTGCAAACGGACCGCCGATACAAAAACCTATAAAACCAAATTTCTCTATACCTAAGTGAGACATCAACCCGAGCTGGTCGTCAGCAAAAGCTCCCCATGGATCGTCTATTTGAACTGGACCGGTCGACTGACCTCCATTGGCGTTACGCTGATCCATCGTGACACAACGAAAGTCATTCTTGAATTCCTCCATGACGTTGATCACTTGGTTAGGCCACCCACTCATCAGAGAGTTCAATCCGCCTCCGGGGGTAGCAAGAAGAGGAAAACCAGACCCAACTTCCTCATAGTGGATGCGAACATCACCATTGTCATAAAACGGCATAGTAGTTTCTCCTTAGGATACATATTCTATTACTGGTCACTGATGGCATTATACTGGCAGTAAATATGTTTTAGTCAATCCTTGTACCCAAATTCAATAATCACCACCTCAGAAAACGAAAATCCCACCTATCCGGGAATAATCTTTTTGCGTTGTTCCTGAGAAGTTGGTCATGTATAAAACATGCTCACTCTTAGTATCATATATAGGAACCAAGTATCTAAGGCTGCTGAATATTTCCAAAATAATACCCATACTGCCGGCAATTAAATCAAAGTATTACAAAATGTTCCGCCAATCAGGTATGCTTGTTCATGCAGCCGAGGGTTTATTACCAGTATTATATTTATATCCCAAACAGACGTACAGGAGGCATGATGTACATTGTCAATGTCCCGATTCAAATCAAAGAAGGTTTTAAAGACCAATTCATAGCCGGTATAAAAGAAAACGCCAGTCATGCACAAAACGATGAGCCCGGATGCCTAAGGTTCAACGTTATACAAGACGTGAACGATGAAAATCGGATCTGGGTATACGAAGTTTATAAAGACGAAGCCGCATTTAAAGCCCATCAAGAGTCTCCTCATTATCTAAAATTCCGCGGAATGAGCGACGGATGGCGAGGTGATAGCGGTGTGCAAGGTGCCGGAAGAGGTTGTTCTAACATTTGGCCACCAGATAATGACTGGTCATAACAAGAT
>CAJXEF010000207.1 GCA_913052545.1 uncultured Chloroflexota bacterium | reverse complement strand
TTGTTTTCTTGCCTGGGTAGAGGTAAATATCTTTATGGCCGATCAGACCATGACTGTGAGTTATTTAAAGAAAAGATAGGTGCTATTCCTATCGGTGGATTTTTCTGCAACGGAGAGATTGGGCCGGTTAGCGGAACAACTTTCTTACATGGTTATACTAGTTCATTCGGGATTTTCCGACCTAATGATTAAGCCAGTTTAGAAAAATCCGAACGTCTCACTGTTATGTTTAATGGTCAGATTATTGCGGGTATACCCGTCTCCTTAACAGGCCAATTTAAAGTGCAAGGTCGGCAGGCCCTTCAAGGGTTGGAAGCTTGGTCTAATTGGATCAATCAGAAGGGTGGGATTTGGGTTGCTGAACTTGGATTAAAGATCCCGGTTGCGATCCGTTACTATGATGATTGTAGCCTCCCACCAAAAACTCGTGAAATTACCAGGCAACTGTTATTAGAGGACAGGGTAGATTTATTATTTGGGCCCTATTCTAGTTCGTTATCGTTAGCTTCTGCGGAAGTCGTTGATTCTCATGGCGGCCTGATGTGGAATCAAGGGGGAGCTAGCGACGAAATACATGAAAAAAAGTATAGTCGGGTTGTCAGTATTTTAAGTCCCGCAAGTACCTACCTTTTAGGGTTGCCTCACTTAGTTAAGGAATTACGCCCAGAGGCACCCAGGTTGGCTCTAGCCCATGCTTCATCCGGTGCATTCTCTAAGATGGTAAGCGATGGTATGGAAAGGGAGGCGTTTCGTTTAGGTTTTGAAACTGTGATGAAGTTAGAATTTTCAGTAGAAACACGGGATTTTACCCCGGTTATCAATGAGGTGGACCAAACTCGACCGGATCTTCTACTTGGGGTAGGCCGAATATACAACGATTTGCTTTTCGCCAAGCAAATCAGCCAACGTAATTTAGATGTTGGTGCCATTGCTTTTGTTGCGACACCGATTCAACAATTTCGAAATGCTTTAGGACCTAACAGGGAAGGCATGTTAGGGCCGAGCCAATGGGAATTTTTGGGTAGTGATTTGTGGTCAGGATACGGACCTACAAGTCGCGAAGTGGTCACTCTTTTGGGATGCGAGGGAGACGAGGTAGATTACCCTGCTGTCCAATCATTTGCAGCGGGTTTGATAGCCCAAAGATCGGTAGAAGATGCAGGTAACCTGACGCCGGAAAGCTTATGGCATGCCGCGGTTAGGTTGGATTTCTCTACGTTTTACGGCCGTTTTAAAATAGATGCTATTACGGGTCGTCAAATTGGACATAAGCCGGTAATAGTTCAGTGGCAAAATGGTGAAAAAGTCGTAGTTTGGGCCGATGGTATCAAACAGAATTCTTTTTTATTTCCTTGGTCGTATTATAGGATTAATCTCTGAAAGATTTCTTAAATTTGCGGTATGAGTAAAATAATCATTAAAATGCCACGGCGATAATCACCGCCGTGGCATTCTAAATTAATTATTTTTCAAGCTGTATTGGGTTACTCAAGACACCAATGCCATCAATATCTATCTCACATATATCTCCGTCTTTCATCTCTCCGGGCTCACCGGGTGTTCCGGTGTAAATCATATCTCCGGGCTCTAAGGTAACAAATTTTGAGCAGTAAGCGATTAACGTCGGGACGTTGAATATTAAATAGCTTGTGCTTTCGTTCTGAATTTCTTTTCCGTTAATTCGTGTTTTTACTCTGACGTCATCCGGATCTATGTCATCGACTATAAAAGGGCCTGCGGGTGAGAAGGTATCTGTGGATTTAGCTCGCCACCAATTTCTGTCTTCTCGTTGCCAATCTCTAGCGCTGACGTCATTCCCACATGTGTATCCCAGAACATGACTCATTGCATCCGCTTCAGGTACATTGCGACACCTGTCTTTGATTACTACAACCAACTCGCATTCAGCATCTAACCTCTCGGTATCTTTGGGTCTGATTATAGTATCGTCGGGTCCGATAACGGAAATAGGTGTTTTGTAGAAGACCATCGGTTCCGTGGGGCCAGGTCTGTCATGTAGGTGGCTCGAATAATTGAGTCCGATGGCAAGTATTTTAGGTGGCACGCATGGCGCCAGAAGTTTAACCTCCGAAAGTTTGTGGCTATGATCTGTTACTTGAAAGTTTTCAAAAGGACTAGCACTTAGTTCTTTTACAGAATCCCCTTCCACTACTCCATAACTGATTTGCCCGTGTGCTAGATATCTAGCGTATTTCATAATGTCCTCCTCCTCTTGCTAAATGGTTGGTGATTTGTAGGCTTTTGATTCAAGCGTAGCCTTTTGTAGCAGAGGGCGTATTTTTATTAAATCGGGCGTATTCTAACTTCTTTGATTGTGTTTGGCTACTTGTTTCTCTATTATCTAATGAAATGAATAGTTAATTCTCTATAACTAATTTCCCGAAAAATTGCCGTGATTCCATAACCGTATGTGCTTCGGATACATCCTCTAGCGGGAATGTTCTATCTACGATACCGTGTAAGGATCCCTGATGGACCATTTTCATCATATCTGCGAAGGTTCGTCTGCTGCGGCCCCCGCTACCCATTAAGGTGAGTGGCCGACCTTGTAAAATGGAAAGATTCATATTAGTACGGGCTCCCGAAGTGACTCCGGTTATAACTAACCTGCCTCCCTGCTTAAGGCTCAATAGATTTTCTTCCCAAACGTCTGCTCCAACTACGTCGAACACTAAATCGACTCCTTTCCCGTGGGTTAGTTCCTTTATTCGTTGGCTCAAATTGGGAGTTTCGTTGTAGTTTATGAGTTCATCAGCTCCCAGTTGTTTGGCTTTTTCGAGTTTCCAGTCGCTGCCGGCTGTAGTTATTACCCTTGCTCCGAGCATCTTGGCTATCTGTATTCCCATACTACCCACCCCGCTCCCGGCAGCTTGAATCAATACGTCTTCCCAGGGTTGAATGTGCCCTTGTGTTATTAGACAATGCCAGGCGGTATGGGCTGCGATGGGGAGAGCAGCAGCTTCTGCGAACGACATGTTGTGCGGTATCAGATATGCATTCGCGCATGAAGCTGTTATATATTCTGCATGTCCTCCATCCAGATCTACTCCATATCTCCTTTGGTTGGCGCAGTATTGGTCATTACCTTGTCTACAATAATCACATGAACCGCATTTGTGGCGGTTGTCCAATAAAACACGATCCCCTACCTTTAGCGTAGTGTTGGCAGTTGGGCTTATGTTTACGATTTCTCCTGATACATCTAGGCCTAGAATACGAGGTAAATGACCGTTATAACTGGAGCCGTCTCGAAGGTTTAAATCAGTATGGTTAAGAGCACTCGCTCCTACCCGCAGCATAATCTCTCCAGGCGAAACTTCCGGATCTGGACGGTCGCCGTAAGTTAATA
>CAJXEF010000206.1 GCA_913052545.1 uncultured Chloroflexota bacterium | reverse complement strand
AGACCAGATGAACAACACGGCGTTATGATCGAGGCCGTCGAAAATCATATGCCGCAAGTCATAATCATTGATGAGATGGGGACTGAACAAGAAGCCGCTGCTGCACGCACTATCGCAGAGAGAGGTGTACAGTTAGTGGCTACTGCACACGGTAACACTCTAGATAACTTGATCCTCAATCCCACTCTGTCTGACCTCATTGGCGGTATACAATCCGTCACTTTAGGTGATCAAGAAGCCCGATATAGGGGGACTCAAAAAACTGTATTGGAACGTAAAGCTCCTCCGACATTTGATGTAGTTATCGAAATAAACAGTTGGAATGAGGTCGCTATCAATAATGATGTTTCTCATGTAGTCGATCAATGGTTGCGAGGGTATCCCATTATTCCGGAAGTACGCTATTTAGACGAAAACGGGAAGGTAAACCAAAGTCAAGAAACACGCCAACAAGGTGAAGGCGGCACCGCCGCATGGCAAGTCAGCTACTCTAAAAAAGACCAATCAAAACAACCAGAGACTTTTAACGATCAGCTAGAAATAGAAGAGGCTCAAGGAATCAATCGAAATATTGACGCGAGAGTATTCTTATTTGGAGTAAGTAGAGACAAATTAGAGGTAGCCCAGAGTGAGGTGGGACTGAATATAAACATAGCGAACGAATTGAGACAAGCAACCCATGTATTGACCACCAAGAATCATTACAGAAGAGGGGCCAATTTAGTTAAGATCGCGGAATCAAGCGGAACCCCTGTCTTTGTACTAAGAAAAAATACTATGCCACAAGTGGCAGACTTTCTCAGAACTTTAGCTAAACAACAAGGGCTAGACGACTCATTGATTCGGGCACCTCGGGCTAACCCATCCGAAGTTAAAATAAACATGGACGACGCGATACAAGAAGCCGAAGAGGCAGCACAGAAAATTTTACAAGGGGAATTTAGCATACAACTAACTCCCCAAAGAGCTTATGTGAGACGACTCCAACATATCCTAGCGCAGAGATTCAATTTAGCATCAACGAGTCGAGGCAGAGATCCTTCGAGATCAGTCTTAATCTACCGCCCATAATTTAGTGTTGGATACAACATCGTGGCATTTATAGTATTTGAAGGGCCAGACGGAGCCGGCAAAAGCTCCCAAGCTCTGGCCTTATTACAAAAAATGGAATCTTCTGGTTACCCGGTAATTTTAACCCGGGAACCTGGGGGTACGCCTCTCGGCGAGTCCGTAAGAACGGTTTTAAAAGCCACTTCGCTTTGTGAACCTCTGAGCGAATTGTTCCTATTTTTGGCAGCCCGATCCGAATTAGTCGAAACCGTAATTAAACCTGCTTTGAAAAACAATATCAACGTAATTAGTGACCGATTCACAGGATCTACTACTGCTTACCAAGGACATGGACAAGGTTTAGATCTGAAAGCAATCTGCCGGCTAAATAAACTCGCGTGCTCCGACTTAGCTGCAGATTTGACTATCTTATTAGACTTGCCCTCTGAAATGATTGCATCGAGAAAATCCGATGGCGCCCAAGATAAGTTCGACTTGTCCTCGATCGAGTTTCACCGCAAAGTGCGGGAGGGATACTTGTCGATAGCCTGTAAAGAGAAAATAAATTGGCTCGTACTTGATGCGACGAGGTCTAAAGAAACGTTGAGTCAGGAAATTTGGACAAAAATTAGGCCTCTCCTTTAATAAGAGAGGCCTAGTTACCATTTGCAGTTAATGAAGATTAATCGTCAGCTGCTACTGGTTCGACCGTAGCGATCTTCGCAGCAATTACTTCCTTCATTTTTCGGACACGCGCCAAGTCTGGGTAAGTATTCCCTTCCGCCTTCTTGTCGAAGATTTTCTCTCCATCCAAGAAAACTTCCATGATACCTTGCCCTCTTGGGGATATTGTTATCGCCGCATCTGGACCATAGGCCCTAAAGAACTCATTCGCCATCCACGTGGCGGTTGCATGGTGTTGTCAAGGAACACAATAAGTGATTTCGAGCTGAACTTTTCCTTCCATGTGGTACACTCCTTTGAAAAATTCCATGGATCAACTACATTGTATCTTAAAAAGGATTTTAGTCAACTCTACTTCATTTCAAATGGCCTGTAGTTACCGGTAGAACCGACTCTCGATTCCGAGTGTGTGCCCGATATTTTGCATATGGCCTTAAAGGTAAATCGTTAAACATTCTAGATATACGAGTTGAGATTGCATCTATTTAAAGATTCTTCTAGGACCAATCGTCTTCATATAACCAACGTAATTTCGTCGCGTTTCAGGAATAGAATCACCCCCAAATTTCTCCATAAATGAATTAGCCAGCACCAATGCAACCATGGCCTCTCCAATTACACCCGCAGGAGGTACCTGACAAACATCAGATCTCTCAAAATGCGCTTGGACTCGTTCACCAGTATCTAGATCTACGGACGGCAACGGATTATGCAGAGTTGCTATAGGTTTGATGGCAAATCTAGCAACGAGTGGCATACCACTCGTCATTCCTCCTTCAGTCCCCCCAGCTCTGTTCGTTTTGCGCTGCCAAGGGTTGTCAGGATCTGTGACTGGTTCTATAACATCTTGGAATTCTGATCCTGGCCTATCGATGATCTCCCACCCTGGGCCAATAGATACTGCTTTAACAGCATTAATCGACATCAGGGCCTGGGAAAGTAGCCCATCTATTTTGCGGTCCCAGTGCACATGAGACCCTAAACCGATCGGAACATTTTCAGCAACTATTTCTACGGTGCCTCCTAATGTATCTCCAGCCTCTTTAGCGGCATCAATCGCTACCATCATTCTTTGCGCTGCCTCCTGATCGGCACACCGAACAGGCGAATCTTCGACCATATTCCAGTCAATAGATTCAACCGGGCCAGATGAAACAGATCCAATCGATATGACATGGCTATGCAGAATGATTCCGAATTCCTCCAATAATGCCATGGCCACAGCCCCTGCGGCAACACGAGCTGCGGTCTCTCGAGCACTTGCACGTTCTAACGAGTCCCTGACATCATCGAAACCATATTTCATGGTACCAGGGAGGTCTGCATGTCCGGGTCGTATACGAGTAACTCGTTGGTTACGTCCTTCTTGAGAAGGATTATCCACGTGTTCTATAGCCATTGCCTCTAACCAATTGACCCAGTCTTTATTCTCAATCTGCATACCAATAGGACTACCCAGGGTACGACCATGTCTGACTCCCGACATAATCTTAGCCCAGTCTTGTTCGATAAGCATACGTCCGCCGCGGCCATAACCTTTTTGCCGTCGGCCCAATTGTACAGCTATATAATCTTCACTAATTGTTAAACCAGCTGGCATCCCTTCTACAATGATCAGAAGGCCAGGTCCGTGAGATTCCCCCGCCGTAA
>CAJXEF010000205.1 GCA_913052545.1 uncultured Chloroflexota bacterium | reverse complement strand
CACGAGGCACAACGGATTTGAAGTCCGCAAGAGCCACCGGGCCCCATCCACTCCCCCAGTGATCGGTAGTTAGCTGCCTAAAACAGTGTCTATTTTCTTCTTTAATGCACCTTTCGGTACTGCGCCTATAATTTGGTCTACAGGTTTGCCATCTTTAAAAAATATAAGTGCTGGGATACTGCGCACTCCATATTTCATGGCAATGTTAGGGGCGCTATCAACGTCAACTTTCGCCACGTTGAGTTTTCCGCCGTATTCAACAGCTAGATCATGAACTGCCGGGGCGATCATCTTGCAAGGGCCGCACCATTCTGCCCAGAAATCTACCAAAACCGGCAACTCGGAATTGATTACTTCGTCGTCCCAAGTAGTTTCGCTCACCTCAATAGGCTCGGCCATATCATCCTCCAAATCGGACCCTTTGTTTGCTAAATGTATCTGATCCAATTATTCTTGATGCGATTTCCATCCAGTTTATAACGATAGCAATGTCGGGTCAACATACAAAGTCCACTGGTAATCGTTACAATCGATGCCTTTTCGATTAGCAATGTCAAGTAATATTTAGTTTGCTAATAGATTAAACGGGATATATGTTCCAGTAGAACTTGGGGCAAAGCCCTACCCAATTTGGTTAAATAATTTGCAATATTGAAATTACAATTTCGGATAGTAGTTGAATCGCTTCAACTAATGGTCCAAGTAATTGTTGAGAACATTCCTTTTTGTTATGATTGACGTAATCGTTCGTTTTATGGAGTTGTTATGTTTCGTCCTGGGCCGGAATGGATAATAATAATTTTAGTAATTTTGCTTTTCGTATTTGGAGCCAAGCGGTTACCTGAAATAGGAGCATCGCTTGGGAAAGGCATACGTACATTCAAAAGCTCTGTAACTGGAGAAGACGAAAAGAATGAAAAGAATGAAAAGAGCGATAAGGGTTAAAGTATATTAAGTAGACATGAATATAATTTAGCCAGTAAAGGTTCACTATAACCGCTAGATTAAATTGGTAAACACTACCTAAAAGATCTGAGAAACACCTTAGTAGACCTAGGAATTTCGCGAGTATCTTCTAACAGAACATCAGCTATGGAGTTCTCGACTCCTTTCGTCCCAACACACGGACCAAGACTATACCGACCTCGTAAAGTACTAGTAATGGGATCGCTACAAGTGCTTGATTCACTGGATCTACCGTGGGTGTAATAACTGCACCGAGTACGAACGCTACCACTATCCAGTACCGTCTGAATCTTGAAAATCTTCGAGCATTAGCGATTCCTATGCGGGCTAAGAGCAGCATAATCAGTGGAGTTTCAAAAACTATCCCCATCCAAAAAAGTAACCTTACCATCACATCTACATAGCTACTAACCCTAATTTGAGGCTGGACCACTTCCCCACCGAAGCTTAATAAGAATGGTAATGCCTGGGGCGTCAGGACCAAGTAACCGAAGGCTACTCCAGCCAGAAATACCAACAAGACGGCGGGAAGAAAAGCCAACAGATACCGTTGTTCTTTTCTCGTTAAACCAGGTGCAACAAATCTAATCACTTGGTATAGAACTATAGGGAACGCGAGAATTAGGCCTGCGAGAATGGATACTCTAAAGCTGGTAGTGAAAGCTTCGGTCACTTGTGTTGCTATGAGAGGTACACCTTCTCCGTTGTTTAAGGCCTGGGCTGGTCGTTTAAGCCAAACCACAACTTTTTCCCAGAACGGAAATGCTATTGCAGTACCGGCTATAACGGCGATGATCGAGTAAAGTAACCTTTTTCTCAACTCCTGGAGGTGTTGGCCGAAGGTGAGTTCTCCTTGGTTCATTTCGGAGTCTCTTTATCGTTTGCGTGGTCTCTATCAGAATTAGACTGCGGGTTTGGGGGGAGGTCGGAGTTGATATTAGTGGCTGCTATGACTTCGTTTACCGTCCGCTTGATCTCACCCAGGATCCTGCCCAGGGTTCGCGCCATGTCTATAGACCGATTTGGTCCCAATGCTAGGAAGGCTACCAAAAAAATGATAGCTATTTCGGTCATACCCATTCCAAACAAATTCAAAGCTTAGCGTTTCCTTTAAATGGACATTCAATACGACAATTGATAGTTGATTCTATAAATGGTTTAGTTGGCAAACATAAACCAAATTTCGCTAACATATCGGTCAACCTACATAAAGGTAATCCTATGACATTGGTGTAACATCCGTTGGTTATCTCTCCTGGATTCAGGATTTCGTCCTGAATGGCGTAAGCCCCAGCTTTATCCATGGGGGTTCCGCTGGCTATAGATTCTTCGATTTCCCGGTCCGAATATTCTCTTAATGTGATGTTGCTTGTCATAGAGTCTGTCATATGGCGTCCAGATTTTGCGTCGATGATTGTGACTGCGGTCATAACCTCATGTTTGGTGCCGCGAAGTTCACGAAGCATTCTACGAGCGTCTTGAATATCAGTCGGTTTGCCAATTGGTGAGTTTTGCCAGACAACTGTGCTGTCAGCACCAATAACATAGCCTTCATTTATATGACTAGAGATTGCGTGGGCCTTTTCGAACGAAAGGCGGCGAGTCATATCTTCAGCGGATTCATCTGCCAAACGAAATTCTGGTATATCAGAGACAATGACTTGGAACTCGAGATTCAATTGTGATAGTAGGTCGAGTCGTCTTGGTGAGCCAGATGCTAATATGATTTGCGGTTCTTCCTTGTTGTAGATTAGGGACGCTATACACTCTACGTGGTGAGTTTGAGGGAACATATCTAGCGGTTGTACCTGTTCTAGGGAATAGCCTCCGTCTACTAGAATTTTGAGATCTCGAGCTAGAGTATCTGGATCGCATGAAACATAGGCGATCTTTGCAGGTGCAATATTTAAAAGACTATCTAGTGCCTGCGCTTGGCAACCTTTCCTTGGTGGGTCGAGAACTACGACGTCTGGGACGGATTGCAAATCAAATAAAACTTTTTCTGTTTTACCTTCAAGGAATGAAATATTGGGTATTTTAGCAGCGTTCAACTCCGCGTCCTTTATAGCGGCACTGGATTCTTCAATTCCTAGAACCGTTTTCACGAACGGTGCTAATAAAATAGCTAAAGTACCTACCCCTGCATAGGCGTCTACTAGGATTTCATTGCCGTTTAAATTGAGAACCTCGCGTAATATCTTAATTATTTGGGCAGCCTGCTCAATATTGACTTGGAAAAATGATGGAGAGGCTACCTGAAATGTAGAATCCCCAATAGATTCCAGATAATGTTTTTGACCGGTGGGGATCGATATATCAGGATTTTTTAACGTTGGTTGTACTAGAAAATCTCCGGTATATTTACCCGCCCGTATGGCCAACTGGGTGGTTTCCATACACTGGCCCTGTAGATGGCCTAGGATCTCGTTTATTTTGTCGTGCAT
>CAJXEF010000204.1 GCA_913052545.1 uncultured Chloroflexota bacterium | reverse complement strand
AAGCGCCACGCAGAAAAGTGAAATTAGATATACAGTGCAACTCCGCATAGGAAACGGGAGCATTAACGGGTAAAGCACCAGTGCCAGGTGAAGCAGTAGCAGCGCACCTGGTTTCTGAGGGAAGCTTTTCGGCCATGTTGATATTAGTTAAATATACTGTATATTTATACAGTATATTTAACTAACGTTCAAAGAATCAACCGCTATTACTAACAGGTCAGATCGAAACTTGGAGGCTCCACAACATAAAGAGTCGACTTTCAAGATATCAACCCAGAAATACCCTATTTATTCAGCTCGGCCCACGCTACCATCAGATCCTCTTTCAGCCGCACAGATCACTAGCGGTAAATCAATAAGTAACGTTGAGGAAAACCATGCGAAACATTTTCAATATCAACAGCTTTGTGGTCCGTATCACACTATTTATCAGTCTGCTACTTCTTGGTTCAAGCACTCAAGCAGATAATGCATGGCCAACAAGCGAACTAGATCCCAAAGAAGCTGGCTTTGATTCCTCCGGCATCGAAAAACTCGATATAGCGATGGCCGAGATCGTGTCCGACCAGGACGTGGCGGGCATGACTTGGATTCTTGTCAAAGACGGCAAGGTAGCGACATTTGAGGCAGAGGGCCTTGCCAGGACCAGCGACCAAAAATCTATGGCGCTAGATAGTCTTTTTCGTATCTATTCAATGACCAAACCGGTTACAGGGGTCGCATTGATGATCCTTAATGAAGAAGGCTTGTGGGATTTTGACGATCCAGTAAGCAAGCATGTTCCAGAGCTTAAAAATCTGCAGGTCATGAGTAGCTATGACGAGGAAGGGCGCATGGAACTCGTTCCCCTTGAACGACAGCCTACAATGCGCGAATTATTGAACCACTCGGCGGGATTTGGTTATGGCCTAGGAGGGCAGGATCCCGTCAACGATGCTTTTCGTAAAAACGCTGTCCTAGCGTCAGACAATCTCGATCAATTGATCGACAAGGTGGCAGCCATTCCTTTGCTTTCTCAACCAGGCGAGCAATGGTATTACTCTGTGGCTGTTGATATTCAGGGATACATAGTTCAAAAATTATCGGGATTAAAATTCAGTGACTTTCTAGTACAACGTATTTTTGAACCACTAGGAATGAGTGATACAAGCTTTTACGTAAACCCCAAAGATAGAGAGAGGTTTGCGGAGGTCCACAATTGGGATTCAGAGCGAGGCCGTTTAGTCCAAAGGCCTCAACGAACAGATCGCCCTGGCTTCCATGACCCCAACCGGCTTGAGTCTGGCGGAGGAGGACTCGTCTCTTCTACACATGACTACGCTAGATTCCTTCAGATGCTGGTTAACGAGGGAGAACTCGACGGAGAACGTGTATTAACACCCGAATCTGTGCGTATCATGCGGACAAATAGCTTACGTGACGAACTGAACATCAATGGTGGATTAGGGAGATCAGGTCGTGAAGGTATAGGATTCGGCGTAGATTTTGCGGTTATCTCAGACCCGAAAGCAGCCGGTTCGCGTCAGGGAGCGGGAACCTACTATTGGAGTGGCGCTGCAGGGACATGGTTCTGGATTGATCCTACTGAAGACATGTTTTGGATAGGGATGATTCAAGCTCAAGGAGCCAGAAAACCAGGTGCTGCCAACATGAGGAACATTGCGATTAACAACATATATGATAGCTTAAATTAGCTATGCAAAATAAAACCGAAACAATCTGGGTTTATCTGGGCTGCCAACCAAATACTTAGTTTAAGCTAACTCTAGTTCGGCATCGGAATAGGAAGAAGTGCTGGAACTGCGTATCCTCTCTTGACTGCTGGCCTTTTAGCTATCCGAAGATACCAATCTTTAAGTCGTGGATAGTAATTTAAATTCATCTCCTGAAACTCATAACGGGAAATCCAAGGCCAAGTGGCAATATCCGCTACGGAGTAGGTTTCGCATAAATAGTCCAGGCCTTTAAGTCGCTTCTCGAGGACCCTGTAAAGCCTTATATTTTCTTTGCGGTAGCGTTCTTCTGCATACGAGGACTTTCCAGGATTAAATTTTACAAAATGATGTGTTTGACCAAGCATCGGGCCAATGCTACCCATCTGAAGCATTAACCATTCCATTTCTTTCCAGTATTTTTTCCCAATCGGGCTCATTAATTTACCGGTTTTATGGGCTAAATACATAAGAATGGCACCTGACTCCATCAACTGGATTCCATTTGCATGATCAACGATAGCAGGAATTTTATTGTTCGGACTTAATGCTACAAATTCTTCAGCATGCTGCTCACCTTTAGTAATATCAATAGGAAACACAGAGTACGGCAATTCCAATTCTTCCAACATTATCGATACCTTGCGCCCGTTCGGAGTTGCCCACGTATAAAGATCGATCCCGTTCCCTTTATCTTGTGTCGTCACAATTAATCCTCGCAGTATTCTTTACGTATTTAAAACCTATAGAGAACACAAGTTATTTTTCGTTGCCCTTCAGACTGGTTTATCTTGGTAAAATAGGTTATTCAAGATTGCCTAATAACATTGTAGTCAACTTCCTCCATCAGATTAATTTCCTGATGATCGGAAGGCATGTCATATTTAAGACCGGTAGCACAATTAAAGAGAACGACCCGCTCAGTAGGCTTGATACGGCCAGTTGTTAATTCTTGCCTTAAGGCGGCTACTGTAGCTGCGCCCTCAGGGCATAACAGTACTCCCTCCTCTGTTGCACATTCACTCTGCGCCTGTAAGATTGACTCGTCGCTCACAGCTACAGCAAACCCATTGCTCTCGCGAACGATATCCAGAATTAAAAAGTCTCCAATCGCGGCAGGGACCCGAATACCTGAGGCGATTGTGCTCGCGTCATGCCAAGGCTCAGCGTGCCGATCTCCCTTGTCAAAAGCCCTAACAATGGGCGCACACCCTTCGGCCTGCACTGCCACCATTCGCGGCCTTTTGGAACCAATCCACCCAATTGTCTCGAGCTCATCAAAAGCCTTCCACATACCAATAAGACCGGTCCCACCACCAGTGGGATAAAAAATTACATCTGGCAATTCCCACTGAAGTTGTTCGGCTAGTTCAAGGCCCATTGTCTTCTTTCCTTCAATTCGATAGGGCTCTTTCAATGTCGAAACGTCAAACCAGTCCATAATATCTTTTCCGTCACCCACAATTTTCCCACAATCATTTATGTAGCCATTAACAAGAAAAGTCTTTGCACCTTGGAAAGCAATCTCTTGAATATTGACCTGCGGTGTGTCTTGCGGACAGAAAACAAAGGTTTCAATATCAGCCCTGGAACAATATGCCGCCAAAGCAGCTCCTGCGTTGCCGTTAGTAGGCATTGCCATCCGAGTTACGCCCAACTCTTTAGCCATAGCCACAGCCACAGCTAAACCCCTCGCTTTAAACGAA
>CAJXEF010000203.1 GCA_913052545.1 uncultured Chloroflexota bacterium | reverse complement strand
GAGGCCGTGAGTTCGTTATAAGGCCCTTTAATTCTGGAGTATCTGCCAAAGAACCCGCCCCGCTCTTATTGATAAAGGGCCACTTCGCATCTAAAATTGTTGGTGCCGAAGACGAGACGAGACTCTGTACAGGATTTCTCCTACCGGCTTTTGGATACGAACTAAATTTGATTAACCTCGTTTCAGAAACTAAAATTGCCTTGGACTCCAAGATTTCTAGTTACTATAAATTGAGCGCATTGGGATCTCTGAACACCACCGACTTATACCTCGAATACAACCCTAGCAGACTTAATACTAAATTCAATATAAGAGGCTCGTATGGACGCTGATTATTTTTGGAACGTGTTCAAGGATCGTGGTATTAACTTTTTCTCAGGTGTCCCTGATTCAACATTTGGCGAGGCCTACAATCAGATGGTCATAGATCCCAAGATACGATATGTGCCAGCAGTAAGAGAAGATGTAGCTTTAGGGATAGCCAGTTCTGCTTTTTTCGCTGGAGATATCGGCGGCGTAATCATGCAGAACTCCGGTATTGGCAACATAGTTAATACTTTGAGTTCCTTCAGCATGATGTATCACATACCAGCACTATTGATCATCGGTTGGCGTGGCTACGGTGGCCCACCGAACGACGCTCCAGAACATTGGATCATGGGATCAAAAACAACCGATATTCTAACGTTATTGGAAATACCATACAAAATAGTTGAACCGGATGGTTTTGAAAATTCACTGGATGACCTACTAAAAGAAATCCGACGTCAAATGTGTCCAGGCGCATTACTGGTTAGACCAGGTATAGTTCAATGATGCCTAGATATCAGGTTATTAATAGGATTCTTTCTCGGATTCCAAAAGACGATGTGTTGATTACAACCACTGGAATGATTTCCCGTGAAGTATTTGATATCTATGATAGATCTAACAACTTTTATATGTTGGGATCTATGGGATTACTCTCATCTTTCGGTTTGGGGCTAGCAATAACATTTCCTAACAAGAGAATTTGGATTTTAGAAGGAGATGGCAGTGCGTTAATGAGTCTGGGCACATTCCCTCTTATCGCAAGCGAATCGCCAAAGAATATTGTTCATTTTATATTAGATAATGAGTCCTACGAATCTACAGGTAGTCAACCATCAATCAGCTCAAATGTGTCACTCGAAGAAATAGCCATTAGTTCCGGTTACCCTAAAGTGACAAAGGTCACCACCATTGAGAGTCTGGAAACAGCAATGCTGGAAACCCTTAAGAGTGTAGGGCCAGTTTTGCTCCTAGCGAAATGTGCAATAGAACCTGTAGAAGGAATTCAAAGAGTTACTCTTAAGCCGGAAGAGATAAGGGATAGGTTTAGATTAGCTTTTAATAATCCATAACAATCAACCACAGGGGGACCATTCATGGATATAGGTATGTTTTACCAGGTCCAAGTCCCTAAACCATGGAATTCCAACAGTGATTCTGACCGACATTGGGATATGATGGACCAAGTAGCATTAGCTGATGAACTAGGCTTCGAGAGCATTTGGATGGCAGACCACCAATTTCGAACAGAATGGTCCCATTCGAGCGCACCGGATGTCTCCTTAGCAGCTATTAGCCAACGAACATCTCGAATAAGGCTTGGAATAGCGGTTACAGTACCACCAGTCCAGCACCCACTGCACATAGCAGCTCGAATGGCTACTCTGGATATTTGGAGCAAGGGCAGGGTAGATCTAGGTGTCGGTAGATCGGGTTACCCCTATCAGATGTCTGCTTTCGGTGTCGACCTTGCAAACGCCACCGAAATGGTAGACGAAGCATTAGAAATTATCCCCCGTGCGTGGACTGAAGGAGAGTTTTCATACAACGGAAAATTCTTCAATATACCTGCAAGGGAAGTTCATCCCAAGCCCGTTCAAACTCCACATCCACCAATGTGGCTAGGATGCAGCAGAGAAGAAACTTTTAGAAAAGCTGGAGAACTTGGCATGGGATGCCTGGCTATGTCTGCAAGCGGACCCGACCGTGTGACGCAACTAATAAAAACCTACCGTGAAGGTATTGGGGTTGCCAATCCCATAGGAAAATCGATCAAAGACCGTGTTTCAATCAGCACACTTGCGATCTGCGGTGAGAACCGAAAGAATATTCACGAGCGGGGAGCTGAAATTCTAGACTGGTATCGCAGCCAACAGGCTCTTCGACATAGCAGAGTTTGGCAAGATCAAGATCCCAGAAACGTACCTCAAGACTACCAATGGCACTATGACCAATCAACCTCCGATACATCCAAACAAGATAACATTTCCTCACTTGACCTGATAAAACAAGGGCGTTATTGTATTGGAAATCCGGACGATTGTCTTAAATTCATGGAACAGTATGTTCCTACGGGAGTTGACGAAATCATGCCCTTATTCCAGATTGGAACCATGGCTCATAAAGAAGTAATGGAGACCTTAAGATTATTTGGGAAACATGTCATCCCCAACGTATAGACTCAGCCTTAAACAACACGCGGTTTGATGATAATGAATGTCGCTGGCAACGAATTAGACAATCATAATTGAGCGGAAAGCTTCAACACGGAAGGTCCCGGAAACAATTCGATCATCCACTAATATTTCTTACTCCAATTGAAACTTCCGCCGGATTCCAGACATCATAAAATTAAGGTATGCATTGTGAGATTCGAAGATTTGTCATTCAAGTTATTTATTAAATTAGGTCTCCCCATAACGGTATTCGCCATAGTTCTATTTATGCCAAATCCAGCAGGTCTTTCTATAGAGGGCCAAAGAGCCTTGGCGGTAATGGCCTTGGTAGTAATACTATGGGCAACTGAAGCTATCTCCATTGCTGTGACCGGACTGCTAGGAGTCGTCCTACTAATGTTGTTCGGTACTACAGAAAATATATCTGAGGCGATTCACGGCTTTTCACACCCTGTATCTTATTTTTTGATCGGAATACTTACGTTAGGTTTAGCCGTCCATCGTTCTGGATTGGCTGAGAGGTTTTCGATGGTGTTGATTCGCGGATCTCACAGTAATCCCACCTTACTTTATGTACAGATGTTATTTTCTTTTGCTTTGTTAACATTTGCCCTCCCTTCTGCCTCTACAAGGGGAGCAATCTTAATACATGTTTATCAAAAGGTTCTAGACAGTTGGGGTATTGATCGCATACACCCTTTTAATAGAGCCATTATGATGGCGCTAGGCACACTCAATAGATTAGCTTCTACAGCTCTACTAGCAGGAGGAATAACTCCCGTTGTTACATCCGCGTTGTTAGGTGGAGAATTTTCATGGACTCAATGGTTTCTATTAATGAGTGTCCCATTTTATCTTAACCTTATTATAGGCGGGTTCTTCTTGTATTTGATCTACAGGAAAGGCTTCCAATTTAAACCCATTTATTTTAACCC
>CAJXEF010000202.1 GCA_913052545.1 uncultured Chloroflexota bacterium | reverse complement strand
GTGTACAACATCTGGAGAGGTGCTGATTTTCAGGAACGGGAAATTTGGGATCTGATGGGCGTGAGATTTGAAGGTCATCCAAATATGAAACGTATCATGCTGTGGGAGGGGTTTGAAGGTCATCCACTACGTAAGGATTTCCTGTAAGAGAGAAATATGACTATTCGAACTGAACCCATGACAGTGAACGTTGGGCCTCAACATCCTAGCACCCACGGGGTATTCAGGCTTCGTATAACCTTCGATGGCGAAGATATAATCGAAGTGGAACCTGTTTTGGGCTACCTACACAGGGGATCCGAAAAACTGGCTGAAGAGCGTAACTACGTTCAGGTTATCACTCTGACGGATCGTTTGGATTATACCTCTTCTATGATCAACAATCAGGCTTATTGTCTGGCAGTTGAGAAGCTATTAGGAATCGAGGCCCCACCGCGAGCCAAGTATCTCAGAACTCTTGTTGCTGAGTTACAGAGGATTGCTAGCCATTTAATAGCGGTTGGATTCTTTATTCAGGAAATGGGGGCATTTGGGACCCCGTTGATGTACACGTTCAGAAGCCGTGAGCGCATACTCGATTTATTTGAGATGTTATGTGGAGCCCGGGTTACTGTAAGTTATATGCGTCCAGGAGGGGTCTTTTCGGATACACCGTCAGACTTCTGGCCGGCGTTAAGCCGTTTTATGAATGACTTCCGTGATGAGTTGTCTGATTTAGAGGATCTCTTAATGGAAAATGAGATTTTACTGGCGAGGACTAAAGGTGTCAGTCCTTTATCCCCCGATATTGCCGTTAATTGTTCTGTTAGTGGTCCTGTTTTGAGAGCGAGTGGAATTAGCTGGGATTGGAGAAAAAAAGACCCATATGATGCCTACAGCCTAGTTGATTTTGACATCCCGACTGGCAGCAATTGGGATAACTACGATCGCTTCTGGGTTAGAATGCAAGAAATACGGCAGAGCATGAGAATCATAGAACAATGTGTGCTGCAAATCGAACCCGGCCTGGTTCGAATTCCCGAATTACCCCTGGTGCTGCGGGCTCAGCCGGGAGCAGAAGCCTATGGCAGAGTAGAGGCCTCCAAAGGTGAATTGGGGTTTTATCTGATTAGTGACGGAGGTATTTCTCCCTACAGGTGTAAAATTCGAGCCCCCTCTTTGATTAATTTGACCGTTACAGAACATTTGTTGGTAGGGTGGAAGCTTGCTGATATGATCGTTTCACTCGGGAGTATCGACATTAATATGGGAGAAGTGGATCGTTAACATGTTCCCATCTCAATGTGGGGATAATATCCTTCGAGATAATCCTCTCTTTCGACTGATATATGATTATGCGTCGTCACTGCTACCTTGCTGGCTATCATACGTCGTGGCCGGCGTAACTATAATGTTGATTTTGATCAATGCTGTCCTATTAGGTGCCGCGATAGTTAGTTGGATGGAGCGCCGGCTGTTAGGTCGGTTTCAAAATAGGATCGGACCTAATAGGTGGGGTCCGTTTGGGTTATTGCAACCGATAGCTGATCTTTTTAAGCTAATTACCAAAGAAGATTTGATCCCTGCTGGAGCCGACCGCATTGCTTTCACCTTGGTGCCAATTATAATGGTCGCCTCCTTGATCCTTATGGCAGCAGTTATACCATTCGCCAAAGACACTTCATTGGTTGATCTGAATGTAGGAATTTTATACTTGTTGGCGATTAGTTCTCTGACTTCCATCGCATTGTTCACAGCGGGTTGGGCCTCGGATAACAGATATGCACTGTTTGGAACTGCACGCTCGGTGGCAGTTCTAATAAGTTATGAGGTTCCCGTAGTGTTGTCTCTGCTGGGCGTGGTCATGATAGCTGGGTCGATGTCGTTGTCTTCAATAGTGGAATCCCAATCGATCCCGTTCATAGTCGTACAACCATTAGCTTTTTTCGTTTTTCTAGCCGGTATGAGCGCAGAGTTGAATAGAACTCCGTTTGATTTGGCTGAAGCTGAATCAGAAATAATAGCGGGTTATCATACTGAATATAGTGGTATCAAATTTGCATTAATACAGGCTGCTGAATTTGGGGGTGTGTTAGTGGTATCTGCATTAATCACAACATTGTTTTTGGGTGGGTGGTCTGGCCCCTGGGAAGAATATTTGGGATGGGTTTGGTTCCTTGTAAAAACCATATTGGTCGTAGCGGTTTTCAGCTGGATAAGGGCTACATTCCCCAGGTTACGTATTGATCAAATAATGGCATTTTCTTGGAAAGTGATGTTGCCTTTAAGCATAATAAACTTGGTTGCTACTACTGTAGAAGTTTATGTTTTCAAATCCGGTGGTATAACGACTTTAGAATTGTGGATAATGGGGATTATTAATCTAGTAATAGCTGCAGCTTGTTTGCCTTTGTTTGGGCGTTTAATGAAGTATAAGGCACGACAATCTAATCCGGCGGTCGTCTCCCGAGTATCACGAGACGGTTCTACCGGTTGATACTAGGTAGAGGAGATTAACATGTATGGGTCCGCCATGGCTAAAGGGTTATTAGTCACATTGAAAAATTTGACCAAGAAGCCGTTTACAATTCAATATCCCGAACAGCGTGTGAAGCAGCATCCCCGTTTTAGAGGTGAGGAGTTCGTTTGGTACGAAGAACGCTGTACGGGTTGTGCTTCATGCGCTAAATATTGTCCACTTGGTATTATCAAGATTGTAACGACTCCAAGTGAAACCGCTATGAAGCAGGGAGATAAATATAAGCTTGAAGTTTTTGATATCGAATTACAGCGTTGTATGTTTTGTGGGCTTTGTGTAGAAGCCTGTCCTTACGATGCCTTATTCATGGGCAGCGGATTTGAACAGGGTCAGTACAGCAGGCAGAACATGTTTATATCTATTGACCAGCTCCGTCAATCTCAAAAACTACCTAGCACTTGGTTTCGTCCCCAGTTGGAAGAGACTGGATACAAGCCAGGGGATGGTAAGCCACTAGGATGGCGGGAGGTAGGTAGAGAGAAATGGAGATGGCATCAAAGAGAAAAAGCAGGGATGCGTTTGGATCGATCGGCTACCAATGAATCTACCTCCGATCCAATGCATGGCAAATCCTAAGAGTAGAGTTTAGATGTTTGTTGCAGATGTAATGTTTTGGGTGTTGTCTCTTGCTGCTGTTTTAGCGGCATTGGGAGTTGTTTTGGTTCGAGATCTGTTTAGATCCGTTCTGCTTTTAGCTGTGGTATTTATATGCATCGGTGGTTTTTTTGTGCTGATGAGTGCGGAGTTCCTGGCCGTAGTCCAGATTTTAATATATGTGGGCGCTATTTCTATTTTGTTTGTATTTGCCATAATGTTAACCCGTAACGTCCGGCAGGGTAATTCTTCTAATCGATTGCAAACACCTGCTATTTTTCTTTCGACATTGGTCTTAGCTGCGCTGGTAGTTGTAGCGTTC
>CAJXEF010000201.1 GCA_913052545.1 uncultured Chloroflexota bacterium | reverse complement strand
CAAGAGAAACGACGGCTGGGTTATCCCAAGCCGTCGCCTAGGTTCCCTATTTTTTTATCTGAGCTTTAGGTAATCCGCATTTAAAATCTAGCAGAACCATTTCTCTGAGCTGACTATTATAGGAACCTCAAGTGACCCCGTCAAGTGGCAAAATGAATAATCGCTGATATACCCTCAAAATTGCCAATAATAATTTACCGACCTTTAAAGTCCGGCCTACGCTTTTCCAAAAAAGCCTGAACTGCCTCTTTGTGATCTTCGGTGGTCCGAGCATGTTCTTGAGCGACATGAGCCAACCCTATGCTTTCGCTTAAACTCAGATCCATGCTTTGATGAACCAAATATTTAATTAAAGAATAAGATTGTGTAGGGCCAGAAGCTAATTTAGCAGCGAACTCCATAGCTTGGTCCATTAATTGGGCATCTGCATACACTTTGCTAGCCAATCCTAAACGATATGCTTCCTCGCCACTGATCCTGTCTCCTGTGTATTGAAGCATTAATGCATTACTGTAGCCTATCAACCTTGGCAACTGCCAACAACTTCCGTCACCAGGAATTAACCCACGTTGGACGAAAGCTTCAGAAAATTGGGCTTTCTCACTAGCAAATCGGATATCACAGGCTAGTGCTAGACCACACCCAACACCCATTGCATGACCGTTCACAGCAGCAATTGATGGTTTTTGTAATTCGTGAATCCTCAATACCACTTGAGGAGCCTGATATCTGGACACTTCCTCTCGTTTAGCAAACTTTGATTCCATTTTGCCCCAAGGCAGGGATTCTGGCGGAGCACCCTGCTGCTCTCGTTCCTGTATCCGTTGATTAAAGGCACGTACATTCGCACCAGAACAAAAAGACGGCTCAGTACCTGTTAAGAGCAATACTCGCTGAGAGGGATCGTTTTCAAATTCATCCAAAGTATCAACAATTTCTTTAGCCATTTCTTGGCCAAGAGCATTTCGCGTAGGAGGGTCATGCATAGTTAAGACTAAAATTCCATCCTGGTTCTCGGTTTTTATGAACTTATTACCCATGGATCACCTCTTAGTAATATTGTGGCTAAACAAATAGGCACAGTTATCCGAGTAGGTGGACTTGAAAGAGCTTAAAATTCCGCACAACAGATTAGCATAAGCTACAGTTTCAAACAATTATCACGATATCATCTACCAGAAAATACTGATACAGCGAAATCCCAGGCTTCGCAGTACAGCACTACAAGATATCGTGCTACTCCCAGTAAGGCAGTAGAGTATAAACTAGACACATCAAACTAACCCCACTCCGAACAACCAAGATATTCTCTGCTGGCTTTCTCTCTACATGCAACATATAATCGCATTATAGTATTAACCTAGAGTGATTAACTAATACGGCCTGACGATAATCATTAAAAGGAGGCATAATCTATGCAACAGGGGACGATCGTGGCCTTGCATATAGCCCGAGTCAAGGGGACCCCTTCCGATCCAGTGAAAGAGGCGTCCGCCATTTCAGCTGCTGGGCTGGACGGTGATCGAAGTTGTAATCCTGATAACACTCGTCAAGTACTTATCATGGATAGAGAAACTCTAGATAAATTCGGTCTTGAACCCGGTCAAATTAAAGAGAACATCACTACCACAAATTTAGACCTCTCAAATGTTAAAAATGGTAATGTGTTCTTCATTGGGGATAACGTGACAATGGAGGCGGTTGGAGACTGTGAGCCATGCGGGAAAATGGACGCTATTAGAGCAGGCTTAAGAGAGGAATTAGATGGTCAAAGAGGGATTCTCACTGTAGTTATCAACGGAGGAGACATAAACATAGGAGATTCCATTCGTATAGAACCTTAACCAGCTCCGGAACCCTAAATTATGGTGGTGAAAAAAGCGGTTAGCCTTTGACTAACCGCTTTGTATTTTATAATGACGAAACCATGTCAGCACATAGATGATATAGTCACCCTTACCTAACGTACTAAGGTTTTTTGAATATTCTCTGCTAAATCTGTGACCGAACCTATATCTGACCACGTATTAATTGTATCTTGCACGCGCTCCCGAGACAAAGCTAAACCGGCGTTAAATTCAAATTTGTTTTTGATATTATCGAACCCCCAAGGATTACCCTGAGCACCCAGTATATTTCCTCGAGACGTCCTATGCTCAATGATTCTCCCATCTTTTAAGGTAATCCGTATCGGCAAACCCTGTCCATGGTCAGTCAGACCTTCTTCTGCCTTTGCCATCACCCTGTTGGTAACCTTTCCCATAGCTTCCTGTATTTTCGGATCATCTATTTTGCCCTGGGAAAACGTTCCGATATTTACTTCCTCATCCACCAATGCTGCTGCCACGTTATATTTGGCGCTGAATTTACCCTTCAATTCGTCATCAGGCTCCTCATAAAGCATAACTATCGATAAAAATGATTGATCTACCTCAGCATTAACCACATCATCATAAGTGAAGTTGTGTTCGCGCATAAGGCTAAACAAGCTATCCAGCATTGCGTGGTTACCACCACAACAAGGATATTTTTTTATCATCAATGCATCTTGAACCCTAAAAGGCTTGCCCATGTTAGCTGCCATATCATCTAAATCGTAAATACCCTCTCCCAATACAGTCGAAGTGAATCCGAGGGGATGCTCTAATATTTGGTTTCCCGAAGTTAGACCTCTATTGGCTAACTGAGCGGCTGTTACTCCATCCCTACACACTAACCCCGCATGTAGAGGTTTGGTCATAGTACCGAAATTGTGAATCACTCCTCCGGCCATGGATCCAGCAATACCTAAAGCTGAGACAACTTGATCCTGATCCAGCCTCAGCAATTTACAACATGCTGCAGTACAAGCTAACCGGCCTATCACCGCTGTCGCATGAAACCCTTTTGCCATTTGGTTGTATTTAGTGGTGTGTTGCAGCGCCAGTCCTACTTCACAACCAACCACATACGCTTCTAATAGATCCCGTCCAGTAGATCCGATGTTTTCTCCAAGTGCCAACAAGGCAGGGAAAATCGCTACTGTAGGGTGCCCAAAGCCACCAAAATCGTCGTAATCAAGTGCGTGTCCCATAGTGCCGTTGGCTAGAGCGGCATTCGGCAGTGATGTCTTATCACCTGAAGATAAGATTGTAGCTGCCGAGTTACCACCTAAATCGCTCACGTAGCTCCTGATGATGTCACCAACCGGTTGCATAGATCCCGCTAGAATAACACCTAGCAAATCGAAACAAGACTCGTTAGCGACCCTAATCGCATCTGGAGGAATATCTTCGTACGTCGTATTTACGACCCATTGGGCAACAGTTTCGGTTGCACCCATTTATTAACCCTACCTTATTATCAATATAGGAATAAGCTTGAACCGTCACCACATATCACCGTTGGTGATTATATACACAAGCGTAATTAACACAAGCACGAGCAACCTTGTGTTAATACAGCCTTACTAATATACTGCCAACAAACAGACTAATTG
>CAJXEF010000200.1 GCA_913052545.1 uncultured Chloroflexota bacterium | reverse complement strand
GATTTCTTATTAAAGTAGATTTTCTTGATTAGTAAAGCTAATATAAACCCATATCATAGTTCAGCTCAAATAATATAACGATAAGGGGAGGTTTTATGCCTAAGAGTTACACAATCTGCGTAGGTAGTGTGGGCGGAGGCCTATCTTGCAGTCCTGATGGTGGAGACACTTGGAATCGAATTAGAACCCCTCTACCTTCCGAGTGCAACGTTCGTGCCCTCCATGTTTATCCAGATGGATCCAAGAGGATTTTGGCAGGGACTGATGGCGGTATATTTAGGAGTGAAGATAATGGCAACACCTGGGCACATGTCGAATCTCCCATGGAAAGCATGCAAATTTGGTCTGTGACTACAGATCCGGAAGATCCCGATACGATATTCGCTGGTACGAGGCCAAATGCTTTTAGATCTAAAGACGGTGGGAGATCCTGGGAAGAGTTGTCTATGGGCGTGAACATGAATTGCCCCATCGGAACCCCACGTACTACTAACGTCATAGTTGACCCTAGGGATCACAGAACAGTATGGGCGGGGGTAGAGGTAGATGGTGTTTATAAGAGCCTTGATGGAGGAGATAATTGGATACAGTTACCTGATCTCGGACCTGATCCATTCCATGGTGACATACACGGCATGGCTATTAGTCCAGGGAGTACGACGTCTGTTTATTGCACTACGCCGTTCGGTATTTCTACCAGCACAGATGAAGGAGAAAGTTGGGAATTGCATGAGTTTCCTAAGTTCCACGATGGCGATGCGAGATCCTACTGCAGGGGTATGATAGTTAAGCCAGATGATCCGAATACGTTGTTTGTTGGAAACGGGGATTTTATACCGGGAGTTACCGGGGCAATTAGACGTAGTAAGGATGCTGGTAAAACTTGGGATGCAGTTAATCTACCGGTGGAACCTAATTCCGTAGTTTATTGGATGGCTTCTCATCAGGAAGTTCCTGATGTTGTTGTTGCTGGAAGTTTGTACGGTTATGTTTATGTTACCGATGACGGTGGTGACAACTGGCAAAAATTGAAGAAAGAATTCGGGGAGATTCGGAGTGTAGCTGTTACACCTAACTAGAAATCCTAATCTTATCGGCTTAATACGAGCTCGGTTCTCATTATAGTGAGGCCGAGCTTTCTACATAGTACTGGGAGGTTCAATGCCAGCTAGGACTAGCGAACAATATTTGCAGGGACTGAAAGAGAATGCAGCCGAAGTTTATTTGGAGGGGGAACGGGTGCTGGATGTCACGAATCATCCTCATTTAAAGGGGGGAATTGCCAGTGTTGGTCAGCTTTTAGATATGCAGCATGAACCTAGTTTAATTGATGAGATGACGTACGTATCTCCTACTAGTGGCGAGAGAGTAGGATTATCTCATATTATGCCTAAAACCCTAGGTGACTTGGAAAAGCGAAGAGTGATGATGACGCATTGGGCTCGAGCTAGTTGCGGAATGATGGGTCGAACTCCAGATTTTCTTAATACGGCAATTATGTCTATGGCGGCAGCAAGTGAATACTGTGGACAGAATAGGCCCGAATTTAAAAAGAATATAGAGCGCTATTATGAACACGTCCGAGAAAATGATTTAGTGTTGACCCATACATTAGTTAATTTGCAGCGTAGCAGAACTCCAGGAACAACTCCATTAGAGGACAGAACAGATGTAGCTTTGTCTGTTGTCAAAGAAAAGGATAACGGTATCTTAGTCAAAGGAGCTCGTGTGTTGGCTACTTTAGGTCCTTTGGCAGATGAAATAACTGTATATCCAGCACGGACCCATATGATTTCGTCAGATTCTGAAGGTAAGTATGCGTTTGGATTCGCTATCCCTTGTAACACACAGGGAGTTAGATTTTTATGTAGAGAGAGTTTTGACACAGGTCATTCTCACTTTGATCATCCACTCGGATCTAGGTATGAAGAGATGGATGCTGTAGTATTTTTTGATGATGTATTGGTTCCTTGGGAAAGGGTGTTTTTATATGGTGATGTAGATATGTGTAATAACTGGGCTGGCAAGACGCATAGGAATTCTCATACGGGTCATCAAGTCGTTACCAAGAACGTTATAAAATGTGAATTTGTTTTGGGGTTAGCTAGCCTGATGGTTGAAACGTTGGGTTCAGGACAGATATCTCAAGTCCAACAATTAATGGCTGAAATCATTGAGAATCTGGAGATAACTAAAGCCTGTTTAAGATCGTCGGAGGCAGATGCCGCATTGGACGAATGGGGAATAATGTGCCCATCTTATACTCCACTATTGGTGGCTAGAAAACGGTTCATCGAGATGTATCCAAGAATGGCTGAAATATTACATCTCTTGGGGTCAAGTAGCCTCATGGCTCTTCCCTCTGAAGCAGATATGAATGGGCCTTTAGGAAGCTATATTAACCAATATTTGGAGACTGATACAGCGACTGCTGATGAGAGGGTTAGGCTGTTCAGACTAGCCTGGGATACCTGTTGTAGTTCTTTCAGCGCGAGGCAGATCCTATACGAACGTTATTTCGGTGGCGATGCCCTAAGAAATGGGATAATGTTGGATAACATTTATGACAAGAGTCCAATGACAACGTTTGTGCGGGACTTCCTTTATCAAGAGTAGATGGGATAATTAGAAAATGGCTCAGATAGGTGCTATTTATACCGCTCCGGTCAAGTCTTTCGCGCTCAACCGACATAATCGGGTAGATGTAGATTTTCACGGTATTTCAGAAGATCGCCGGTTTTATGTTATTGATGGTTATGGCCAATTAATAACTCAACGGGAAAAAGGAGAGTTAACTCAGATACGGGCTCATTACGAAGAACATGAGAATCGGCTGACTTTGAAGTTTCCGGACGGTAATAAAGTGTCTAATGAAATAATAAGAGAGACAGAAGTAGTTACTCGGATTTGGGGTAGACACGTTAGGGGACACAAATTACAAGGAGCTTGGACTCACGATCTGTCCGAGTTTTGTGGGGAGCAAGTTAGTTTAGTTATATCTGATAAACCTGGGCAATTGTATGATGAATACCCTGTGTCTTTGCTTTCATCAGCCTCTTTGGCATTGTTACAAAAAGAATCTGGATGGTCGGGTAGTTTCGATGAACTTCGCTTTAGACCGACGCTTTTAGTCGATGATTGTGAAGCACATGAAGAAGATTCTTGGATAGATAAAATTATATGTATTGGAGATCACCTCAAAATAGCCGTTATAAGTCGAGATCCTAGATGTGCTATTATCACTCATGACCCAGTAACCGGATTGCCGGATACAGATACTTTATCTATTATCAGGACTTACAGAAAGAATCTTGGGTCCACATATTTTGGGGTGTACGGTTCCGTAGTCCAATCAGGGTCGGTTTCAGTTGGGACCGATGTCATTTTATTTTGATCAGGCAGGCCGTTCTTGGTTAAGATCAATAAAAAATAAATAGAGGTATAACTAACTATGAAATTAGTATTTTTCGACGACTTCAAATTAGGAGTGATCAGAGATAATCAAGTGGTTGATGTTAGAGGTGCAGTTTCAGGTATAACTCATTCGTCTCCACAGGACCT
>CAJXEF010000199.1 GCA_913052545.1 uncultured Chloroflexota bacterium | reverse complement strand
GCATAGGTATTATCTTTAAACAATGCCTACTAACGTGCCACCTCAATACAGGGATGCGGAACAAAGATTCCGCGAAGCAATCTCAGTGCAAGGCAAAATAGCGGCCTTACAAGAGATGCTCCAGATTATGCCTAAACATAAAGGCACAGATCATTTAAAAGCCCAGCTCAGAGCCCGATTGTCCAAATTAATGTCTGACCTGGAGACCTCGTCCGGTGGAAAAAGTGGCCGTACAGAACCATTTTCCCTGCCTAAAGAAGGTGCCGGCAGATCCACCTTAATAGGACCCACCAACGTTGGGAAATCGTTACTGTTATCTTCTGCGACTGGTGCTAAAACTAAGGTAGGTTCATACGAACTGAGCACGCAAGAACCTATACCTGGCATGTATCCCTATAACGACATATATATACAGATGGTTGACACCCCACCGATAGATAACATCGCCACCCAAAGTAGACTTTACGGACTACTAAGAACGAGTGATATTTTTGTTTTCGTGGCAGATTTGACGAATAATCCAGTGGATCAAACAGAAAATTCTTTTAAAGAACTAGAAGAGTGGGGATTTAAGTTGTTGCAAAAGGGACAATATCCAGATGAAGATGACCAATTTACCTCAAAACCCACAATAATAGTTTGCAATAAGGCAGATATACCCGGCGCCTTAGATAATTATGAGTACATGGAAACTCATTACGGGAGGAAATTCCCGCTGATTATGGCAAGTGCCCATGAGGAAGTCGGGTTGGATGAACTCGCAGAAGAATTATTTACAAGCCTGAAAATAATACGTATCTATACTAAGTCACCAAGAGAACGACTAGAAGATTTCAAGAAAGAAAACCCCGTGGTCCTCCCCATCGGCAGCACCGTCGGTGAAGCGGCTCAGCAGGTACACAAAGAACTGAGCCATGGACTGAAATATGCAATCCTATGGGGGGATTCAGGTAAATTTGATGGACAGCGTGTCGGCAGAGGACATGAGTTGTCCGACGGGGATGTTATAGAAATTCACGCCTAGTTTCCATCTACGCATTTAAGGAATCTAACACTTTGCCGGGGGACATAGGCAATTCAGTCATCCGAACTCCCACTGCATCATAGATAGCATTGGCTATAGCGGCCATTGGGGGTATCAAACAAGCCTCTCCTACCCCACGCAGGCCAAATGGATGTCCCGGGTTAGCAACCTCTACAAGTACCGTGTCAATCATTGGTAAATCCAATGCAACAGGCATCCTATAATCCAGAAAGGATGAGTTAACCATATTCCCTTCACCATTGAAAACATATTCTTCGTTCAGAGCCCAACCAATTCCTTGTACAGCCCCACCTTGCAGCTGGCCCTCAACATAGCTAGGATGGATGGCCTTCCCAACATCCTGCATAGATGTATATCTCAATATATCAACCTTCCCCGTCTCTTTATCCACCTCAACGTCAACAATATGAACTGCGAAAGCATTGCCGACTCCTCCGGGATTTACCGTAGCACGACCAACAATCGGGCCCCCGGTCCCATTAAGCATATTCGCCAATTCAGCGAATTGAATGCTTAATTCAGGGTCACTTTTATGCCTTATAGTTGATCCCTCATACTCGATTTCAGCGGCGTCTACATCCCAGATGCGGCCCGCTCGAGCCACCATTTGAGCCTTTATATCATAAGCAGCTTCTATGCATGCTGTACCAGTTTTGAAAGTCACGCCACTCCCACCAGCGCCGGAACTATAACCAATTGAGTCCGTGTCACCGATGGATGGATTCACCTCCTCCGCTTTCAATCCAAGCACATCTGCAACCTGCATAGCCATTGCAGCCCGGCTACCTCCAACATCTGGAGAACCTTCAACCAAGGAGACTGTCCCATCTGCGTTTACACTTGCGACGGCACTAGCTGGGCCACTTCCATTAAACCAGGCACCAGAGGCGATACCACGTCCCCTTCCAATGCCTGCTATATCTGCGGCGTAATGAGGATGATTTTTTGCAGCTTCTAATGTTTCCACTAACCCTATTTTTCGGTAAACTGGACCGTTTGCAGGTTGACGAGTACCTTCTTTGGCCGCATTCAGTAGCCGGAATTCTATGGGATCTATATTCAATTTCTCAGCGATTTCATCAATCGCTGTCTCAATTGCAAAAGCTGCAGCCGGGGAACCTGGTGCTCTATAGGCAGAAGATTTTTGAACATTTGTGACAACATCCAGGCCTTCTACGTATGCATTGGGTATGACATATGGCCCCAGCATTGTTCTACTGCCACCGGCTACTGGTGAGCCCGGAAAAGCTCCTGCTTCAAAAGTGAGTCTAGCCTTCACCGCCGTGAGTTTACCGTCCTTCGAAGCTCCCAGTTTTATTTCCATAGCGGTACCGGATGTCGGTCCTGTACCCATGAAAACTTCGGCTCGGGTCATCGTTATTTTTACAGCAGAACCTGACTTTTTAGACAAAATAGCCGCCACTGGCTCCAAATAAACTCCTCCCATCCCCTTACCTCCAAAGCCACCGCCAATTTCCAAGGGCACCACAGTGACATCTCCCACAGGTATATCCAGTAAAGCAGATATGTGATCTCTGAAAGCAAATAGCTGTTGTGTACTGCACCAAGCAGTTACCTTTCCATCTTCATTCCAAAAAGCAGTAGTTGCTTGAGGTTCTATATAGCCTTGATGAACTGCCTTGGTTCTAAATTGTCGCTCGACGACTACCTCAGATTCGGCAAATGCTTTATCAACATCTCCCTCTTCAGAAATTATTTTTAGGGCCAGGTTACTCGAGCCTGCCGTACCTTCATCACCCCATCCACCTACCCTGAACAAGACACTTGACTGAGTCAATAACCTATCATGCAAAACCGGCGCATCCTCTTTAAGGGCATCTTCAGCAGTTAATACTGGGGTCAAAACCTCATAATCAACTTCTATTAAGTCCAAAGCTTCCTCGGCAATATGAGAGTCAACAGCTGCCACCGCGGCTATTGCATGCCCGACATAAAGAGCCTTCTCTCTCGCCATTACGTTCCGGGTATAGAAACCATAATTTACAGCTGCACCTTCCTCTAAGTCCGCTACTTCTGCCGAAACTTCTGGCAAATCAGATCCTGTCATAACAGCCTTAACACCAGGGTGGGCAAGAGCTTTAGAAGTATCTATAGACTTTATCCTTGCATGGGCGTGGGGGCTTCTAAGAATCTTCCCATGCAGGTACCCTACAGGGAATGAATCGGCGCTATAACGAGCCCGCCCGGTTACTTTGTCAGCGCCATCATGACGTATCGGTCTGGTACCTACTACAGAAAATTCCTTTTCGGCAAGTACCATATTTGGCTCATAGGTGGTCATGATGTATCTCTCCGTTAATCTGCTTAGTTAATCTAAGCTAATTTAACACATCGAAGGAAAAGCAGAAAACAGACGCAAAATAAAGTAAAGTCAATCAAATATTACATAGTATGTCCCTTATCTAAGAAGTTATTTGAATTAAATTAGTGGGTATAAGATGTAACGATGAAACACCAAACAAATATAAGGATGACTAAATGAAATTTGGAGCATCAATATCAAGTTACAC
>CAJXEF010000198.1 GCA_913052545.1 uncultured Chloroflexota bacterium | reverse complement strand
CAGATGCCAGACAATAAATCAACCTCCTGGGTACACGGTAGCGCCATGCAGGTCGAATACCTGGCGCGCATAACCTCAGTCAGGCACACGGGGCCATTTGTAAGGATTGAGGGAATGGGAGGGCAGAATACATGGGTACATTTCCCCATCCCCACTCCTACATTTCAAAATGGTTCTAAGACCACTGCGGAATCAGCTCTACTTAGCTTCAGAACTCGGTCTCATGCTACGGTAAATGAAATCATAGTCTATGACGGTGAAAAGCGTATAGCAGAACACATGGATATTGATTTGCAAGGTGATCACCTGAATGGGAAGTTTGACATACCGGGTAATCCTGAAATCACTTTTGGTCTCAATATTACCGTCGGTGTCACATTTGATCAGGGAGCACCTGACACACGATCCATGCAAATCGAAATAATTGGGGCTGGGATAGAATTCGGGAATTAAACCTCAAACGTAGTTGGATATCAAGAATGGTCTCCTGGATAGAATCTAAAAACCCCTTTCTCCACCGTTTACGTGGATGGTTTGTCCAGTAATGAAACTATTCGAGCCCGTACACAAGAACCTGCAGATTGTGGCAATATCTTCAGGAGCACCCATATGCCCAACCGGTATATCACCTAGGCGACTCGGAGGCCTAGTAGATGACTGCCCCGGCCTCGTGGTATCAATCAATCCAGGTACTACACAGTTAACCAAAATGCCTTGAGGCGCCAATTCAGTAGCAAGAGCTCTCGTCAATCCAATCAGCCCGACTTTGGCAGCTGATATATGCGCCCCACCGTGACGACCTTGGAAAGCTTGGAGTCCACTCACATTAATCACTCTACCCCATTGTCTCTCTATCATCCCGGGCAAAGCTGCTTTAGTACATAAAAAAGCAGAGTCCAGATCAGTAGCTAAAATATTTCTCCAATCTTCATAAGTCATATCGACGAAAGGTTTATGAGGACGTGTCGCAGCATTATTAACCACTACATCAATCTGCCCAAATTCAGATAATCCCCGTTCTAACATGTTTTCCAGTTCTAGCCTGTCTCCAACATCAGCAAGAAAAGGTAAAGCCTTCTGCCCAATAGCTTCGATTTCCTTAACGACCTGATTGGCCTCATCCTGATTGGACCTAGTATTGACTATGACATCTGCTCCACATCTAGCTAACTCCAATGCGATAGATCTCCCTATATTACGCCCTGATCCCGTCACTAGAGCTACTTTACCTGATAATTCCATACTTCTTACCTCTCAGAGATATATTTCAGCCAACTACCGGGCGAGAATTAAAGTCCTTCGACAAAAACGACTTTGGAAGTAGCTGATTTATGTCGAATCGCTTTCAAATCCTTGTAATCTTCAGAGTAATACCATTCTTTCGCTCTATCCAAATTATCAAACTGCAATACAACTAATCTACTAGGGACCCATTCTCCCTCCACTGTCTCAACGGTTCCACCTCGAACCAAATATTTTCCCCCATAAGTTTCAACGGTTCCGGGAACTCCTGCTCGATATACTTCATATTCTTCGGGGTTATTTACTTCGACTTCTGCGATTACGTAGGCAGCCATAATACCTCTCATATAATTGACTAAACTTCTATTTCATCTGTCCACCATTTATAAAATAGATCCGGTTAAAACGATCTACGTTAAATAATACAGGAAGACAACTCGTGACCCAAAATACTAATTTTACAGCGGCTGCCTGTCTGTAAACCCCACGTTAGTCTCGTGCCAGAAGGCGACCGTCTGTTCCCCCGATCGCCAACACAAGTATACCGAACGACCATCTCTGTCCCCAGGGAAATCGACTAAACCCATGCCTACATCTCTGACCAAAATCCCTAGATCATTAATTTCCTTGAGAACAGCTTGTATTTGGGCAGTTAATCGGTCAACTTCCTCTCTTGTAGTCAAAATATCTTCTTCGCTACTTGAATGACCATTGTTACCGCGCCTTCTAAGTAAATCCAAAAGAGCTTCCTGACGAGTAGCCAATTCGTCTCTTATTGGCCTAACCTTTGTAAATTTCTCCTCCAACCAAGGTAGCAAATCATTAGCTGTTTCTATCGAATATAAATGTTCAGTCATAATAAACCCTGTCAATTAAGATTAATTTTGGATACGGAATATGTAATTAACACCGCTCCTCTTAGATATCAAATGGCGTACAATAAACAAAACCAATCCGTTTATCACCGAAGTGAGGATAGATGCCAATCATCAACAATCAAGATGCACCCGAGGTTCCATGGAGACCTGGGTATCGTAAGTGGGACATTACCCTAGCAGAGCATGGGGTGACAAGTACTCTCAGTATTAACACAGCAGAACCTGGGGCAGGAGCACCATTACACACACACGAAATGGATGAACTTATCATGATCATGGAAGGCGAAATGGAGGTCCGGATTAACGAAGAAGTACACATAGTTACAAAAGACCATACTCTTGTTATACCGCCAGGCGCGGAGCACGGATTTAAAATCATCGGAGACAAAACGGCCAAGTTGTTAGTCTTTTTCCCAACCTTAGATCCCTACTCTCCTGAACATACCAACTACTTAGAAGGATCAGCTCCGTCTTCCACCATCAAACCTTGATCGTCGAGGATTAGGTTAATTATTAACAACCGAGGTCACAAACTTTGGAACTAATTTATGTCACTCTACGCCCTCTAACAATGTTGATAAGTGATTCAAAAATTAAAGACGGGCTGATAGGATGGCGCAAAGTGAGGTAACGTGTCATCTACTAGTCGCAAAAATTACTTTCAAGAAGCCGATTTAGTTTTACTACTAGATCGTAAAAGCCGTAAATATCTTATTACTCTCAGCCGAGACCAAATATTCCATAGCCACCTTGGGCAGCTGTTCCACAATCAATTAATCAGTAACAGCGTTGGTGGTTGGTACCGGACCGACAAAGGTCACGTATTACTTGGCATCCGACCCACTCTGGGTGACTTTGTATTAGAAATGCCTCGTGGCCCACAGATCGTATACCCTAAAGATTTAGGCTTGATTGTAAGCCTTGCGGACATCTTCCCCGGAGCCGTCGTAATCGAATCTGGCCTCGGATCAGGATCATTAACTTTGGCACTCTTGAGAGCAGTAGGAGAATCCGGCAAAGTTACTACCTACGAGATAAATGAAAGCGTCATACCGAAAGCTCTTAACAATATAGAAAAGATATTACCGAATCCTGCAAATCTTTGTGTTAAACAAGGAGACATATATCTGGGACTTCCAGAAAGAGACGTAGACAGGGTCGTCTTAGATGTTCCAGAACCATGGAATGCGGTTTCAGGTGTTGGAGATGCGTTAGTCCTAGGCGGAATATTGATCAGTTTCTCTCCAACCATACTGCAGGTTCATCAACTGGTCATGGCATTACAGAAAGACGGACGGTTTCAACGAACAGAAACAACCGAAACCCTATTGAGGCCCTGGCATATCACCGAGAAGAGCGTCCGTCCGGAACACCGGATGGTAGCACATAGTGGGTTTCTTACGACCACCGTAAAATGTGAGCGGAAAAATACAGACCTCACCGAAATTTCGATTTCCTAGGAAC
>CAJXEF010000197.1 GCA_913052545.1 uncultured Chloroflexota bacterium | reverse complement strand
ATTCAGCCTTTGCCAAGGCAAGTTATTAACGCCACAGGTGTAGTAATACATACTAACTTAGGTAGATCTCCGTTAAGCCGAGAATCTATAGAATCTATTAATCAGGCCGCAATAGGATATTCAGACTTAGAATTAAATTTGTTTAATGGCAGACGAGGTTCACGACAGGCCCATGTTCAGGATTTACTATCGCAGCTCACAGGAGCCGAAGCCTCTATCGTTGTTAATAATAACGCTTCTGCAATTCTGCTTGGGCTATCTGCCTTAGCATCTGGAAGATCGGTGGTAGTATCTCGAGGTGAAGCGGTCGAAATCGGTGGAGGATTTCGGATACCGGACGTACTTCTCCAAAGTGGAGCGGAATTAACAGAAGTGGGGACTACGAATAGAACCTACATTCGAGACTACGAAAACGCCATGAGCGATAATACGGGGGCCTTCTTAAAAGCTCACGCTAGTAATTTCCGGGTCGAGGGATTTACAGCTTCTGTAGAACCACAGGAATTAGTCGAATTAGGATCAAGGCACGGTATACCAGTTCTTCATGATGTAGGTAGCGGGTGTTTCTTAAACACTGAAGATTATGGGATGGCCCACGAACCTACTCCTCAAGAAAGTGTGCGTGCCGGAGTTGGACTCACCTTCTTTTCCGGTGACAAATTGTTGGGAGGCCCACAGTCTGGGATAGTAGTAGGAACCAGAAATTTGATTACTGCGCTGGAACGGCATCCACTGGCAAGAGCAGTACGGATAGACAAGCTCAGCTTGGCTAGTCTAACTACTACTTTACAGCATTACTTACTTAATGAGAGCGAGAAAAAGATCCCTATATGGAGGATGATCTCCGCTAGTTCCGAAGACATTAAGGGTAGGGCGCACCTGTGGCAATATGGGCTAGAAGTCCAATCTACGGTTATCCCCTCGAGGTCACCTATAGGTGGCGGAAGTTTGCCGGGAGAGACATTGCCATCTTGGGTATTGGCGATACGCTGCGATGGAAAAGAAGGTGGTCCTGACAAGGTTCTCGACAATCTGCGGCGATGTGATAAACCCGTCATTGCCCGTATTGCGGATGAACAAGTTTTATTGGATCCTAGGACTGTTTTACCAGAACAGGATGTGGATTTGAAACAATCATTAAAATGGGCATTATCTAATTAGGAATATTCTGTGTCAGTTGACGTTTCATGTCATTAAATCTAACAGCACGGAAGAGAAAGGGCACAATTTTGACAGATTACCTTTTAGTACACGGAGCGGGTCAAGGGGCTTGGAGTTGGGGCAGGGTATGGGGACATTTGACGGCTCCTCTGGAACATCCTCCACGGCTCAATTCCAATCCAAAAATTAATAAGGTTATTCCAATCGATCTTCCAGCTCATGGGTCCGATGCCGGCCGTGACACTTCGGGAGTTCTAGCAGAAGAATGTATTAATGCGATAGTCAATTCGGTAGAACGCGAAAATATGGCGAATGTGGTCTTAGTAGGCCATGATTTCTCGGCCCCACTCGTTCTAAAGGCCTCCCTTGAATTGCCACACGCTCCTAAGCGGGTGATTTTGGTTTCTGGTGTTATCCCTGACACAGGTAAAGACATGGTCAGTGTTTTACCGTTTCGCTTCCGTGTTGGGTTCAAGTTGTACCACCTGATCACGTCTTTGTTTGGGAAAGACATGTATCTACCTAAAGAATTGATCAATCGTTATATGTGTAACGACGTTGATCCTAAAGAAATAATACAAACGATTGGCTTTTACGGAGCTTTGCCAACCCGTATTCTAAAAACCAAATTCGATTTTAATGACTCTAATTTGGTCTGCCCTGTGACATATATCGTGTTGAATCAGGATAAAATGATCTCTCCCACAGGCCAGAGGAAAATGGCTGAACGAATACCCAACGTGGACATAATTGAGATTGAAGGGTGTCATCAATCCATAATTTACAATGCTGATAGTTTGGCTGGTATATTGGGTAAATACTCTTAAACTTCTCATAATGTATAAAAAGCTGTGGGGGTAGATCTAGTTAAATTTCAACCATGTCTGGACCGCTATTACAGGCACTGATACCCCGAGTATTGGGGTTAGTGAGGGTAGCGGTATGACCTGAGATAAGAATGTTCGCTGCCGATCTACACATTCATTCCAAGTATTCTTATGCATGTAGTAAAGATATTTCATTAGATGCTCTAGCAGCTTGGGCCAATTTGAAAGGGATAGATCTTATTTCCTCAGCTGATTTCACGCACCCGGGATGGATTAAAGAAATAAAGAAATATCTCGTTCAGTGTGATGAAGGGATATATGAATATAAAAACGTAAAGTTCGTTTTGGGGACTGAAGTCAGTTGTATATATAGGGAATAGAACTCCTATCATAGAATCCATATATTGATGTTTTTACCGAATTTCGCTTCTGTTTATAGAATGAATGAGAAATTGGTGAATTTTGGTGATCTCACTCAAAATGGACGTCCAAATGTCAGTATGTGTCCTAGGGACTTGGTTGAGATGTTATTGGATATACATCCGGATGGCATCGTGATACCAGCGCATATTTGGACACCATGGTATGGATTATATGGCTCAAAATTTGGGTTTGATAATTACCAAGAAGTTTTCGGTGATATGTCTGATTACATCTATGCATTCGAGTCTGGCCTGTCCAGCCAGCCTGCGATGAATTGGGGAATCAGTGAATTAGCCGATAAAACTATAGTTTCATTTTCTGACGCTCACTCCGCTTCTCGAATAGGTCGGGAGTTCACAGTCTTTGACACTGAACTAACATATCGTGGTTTGTTAGATGGACTGAAAAGTGGATCAATAGCCTACACTGGAGAATTTTATTCTGAAGAAGGTAAGTACCATTATGATGGACACCGGAAGTGTGGCATTTCACAGCATCCAACTATAACTACTCAAATAGGGCCGGATTGCAGTGTATGCAACAAACCTCTAACCTTAGGGGTTCTAAATCGAGTGCTTAGGTTATCTAATGAACAGTTGGAGTTGCATCATAGATCTGATGGTTTTATCACCGTCTCTAATCGCTATCCGCCGTTTATTAACCTCATACCTTTGAAAGATATAATCGCACAGGTAATGCAAAAGGGAGCAAACACCAAGGTGGTCGGTAGAGAGTACCTACGAATAATGTCTTCGCTTGGAAGTGAGATAGAAATATTAGTTAGACTACAAGAGGATGCCGTAATTCCACAGGCAGGGGAAGATATAGCTCGTGCGATTATAAATTGTCGCAAGGGTGATGTCTTGATCGAACCAGGTTACGACGGCTTATATGGCAAGATTTGCTTCTGATCTCAGATGGAAATTGCCATTCATTATTCCGTAATTGCCCCTAGGAATATTACAGATTGGGGAAAAGGGCATCGTGGGCTGTATGCTAAAATATGCTGAGCTTAAGGGGTAATGGATTAATATATGGACATAGCCTTGCGCACGTTACGGTCTGAAGACCTACAAGAGGTCATAGAGATTGAACGCGAAGCATTCGCTCCTCTAGGAATAGGAACCTCGTTCAAGCGCGAATTGAACAATAAGTACTCGAAGTATCTGGTCGCTTATTTCTCTAATACAGGCGGAATGGATA
>CAJXEF010000196.1 GCA_913052545.1 uncultured Chloroflexota bacterium | reverse complement strand
ATAAAGACGGAATATAATCGAACAGGAACAAATACTGTAGTTTAGGGAGTGCAATTAGCTTGACAGTATAGGCTAACTGGCTTATAGTTCTTTACGGGTTTCGTCTGTTAATGACGTAATACTGTTATGTTAACTAGGTACTTCGAGATCCGAAAAAAAATGGGAGGATCCTATGGGCGTGATACAGGGGAAAATTCCAATAGGAAAAGTATGGTTAGGTGTGGCTCTATTAGTTAGCCTTCTAATAGTGGCATGTGGTGCGGCAGCACCGGCCGCCGAGCAAAAATCGGCACCACTGGATTTGGCTCCACAACAGATACCAGCCGCTACCGCGGCACCGGATAAGGCAGCACCAGCTGCGGCTGCCAAACCTACTGAGGTACCAGCCGCTGTAGAGAGTGCTCGTGATCACGCTGTAGTGGTAACGGAGGCAGAGCCGGCGAGCGTTGGAGCCTGGAGTGAAGGCTGTAGCGCCGAGATCCATAGTTTGGGTTGCCAGGACTTTGTAACGGATTTCCTGACTTGGTTGGATGACCGAACATCTGAGATAGTGCCCATGTCTGGAGTTGAGAGCTGGGAACAGCTAGGTCTCGATTCATGGCGATTCCATATCAGACCGGGCGTTAAATTCCATAATGGAGCGCCTTTTGACGGTGCTGCTGGTGCATACGGGGTTAGTTATAACGGGATTGTTGATAATCCAAGTGCAGCTATCAGCTGGACAGGAAAAGGTGTTACTGCTGAGGCAGTAGACGATCTAACTTTTGATGTGAAATGCCCGAGGGCTTGCCCCATATTCCCGAGGACTGGATTGTTTACCGACTTCCAGGACCCGGCATGGTTTGAGGCTGCAGATGAATCTGAAAGGTCTCGAATGACGATGGGCTTTGGTCCATACAAAATTGTTGACTACGTAGGTGGTATACACACCAAGTTTGAAGCTTACGAGGATTACGTGCCTACGGATAATTTCTTCTCCCAGGCACCTTCGATTCCAAATATTACCCATGTGTATCGTGCGGAAGCTACGGTACGGGCTGCCATGATAATAGCGGGTGAGGCTGATTGGGCTGCTGATATCGGTTTTGACGAGCAAGATAGAGTGCCTAAGTCGGCAACTGGAAAGACGGCAGAAGTCTATCTGTTAGTATTTGATACCGTCTTCCATCCGGAATTGGAAAAACAGAAAGTTCGTAAAGCGTTAGCTCACGCCGTGGACTGCGAAGCGTTATTGGAATCTTTGTTTGACGGGAAGTTGGAATGCCACGCAGCTGTGTCCATGATGGGTACTGTTGGTATTACCGAAGAGAATTCCAAGCCTCGGGAATATGATCCTGAGATGGCGAAGCGGTTACTGAAAGAAGCCGGGTACGATCCTGCTAATGAGATCAACATAAATTCCAGACCAGGTTCTAACATTCGAGGCCCAGAGATACTGGAATCGATCGTAAGCTCTTGGAAAGAAATAGGGGTCACTTCAAAACTCAATTCATGGGGTGATCTGGCGAAGGCCAGAGAAGTACAGATATCTGGATGCGGACGATTCGATGTCCCAGAAAAGTATCCTGATTACGAAGAAAAGATGGATTGTGGTGACAGGGATCCTCCGGGTCCATATCCGCATTCATCGCATGCATATGAAATCGCAACATCGAACGAGATATTGGATATGCAAAGATTCAACCTATCGAGGTTAAGCTGTTTCAGTAGAAGTAGTCGAGTTTGTGATGCTGATTTCGAAGCAAGAAAGAACGCTGCGAATGAGATCCCGGAAGGGCCAGAGCGGACTCAGGCCATGATCGATATAGCTGATGAAGCTTATGAGAAGGTTTACTTCTTGCCGTTGTTTGAAGTTGCATATGTATATGGACTAAGTCCTGATTTGGAATGGGAACCTTATTATGCACCGAGATTGCGAGGTAATACCTTGAGTTTCAGTAAATAATCACGACCCAATACCAAGGTTAACGTTGAATACCGCGGTTCCGATTCAGGGGCCGCGGTATTATTTTGGGTCTGGGATAAGCGCCAAAGAGATTGACCGTGCCGAAGCAAGTCCCTAAAATCCGTCTAAATAATCATCATCGGACGGCCAATTTTAAAAGGGGTTAACTATGTCGGACTCCCTCAGCCGTACTTTTTCTAGATATGTTTCATACTTAAGATATGAATCGCTTCCATCAGAAGTAATAGATAAGATAAAAGCCTGTCTATTACATGGTTTGGTAATTTCTTTAATTGGTGCAGAAACTGAACACGGAAAAGCGGCTATCGAGTTGGCGAAGGTAGAAGAATCCAGACCTGATGGGGCAACGATCCTAGCAGATGGAGGTAGAGCTACCAGATATGGGTCTGCCTTCGCCAATAGTGCGCTAATGCATGTTACCAATCAGGATGATTCTTATAAAATGCTGACCCATCCAGGTGTTTGCATTATTCCAGCAGGGTTAGCTACTGCTCAGTTGTCTAAAAGCTCCGGAAGAGAGTTGATTACTGCCCTTGCTGCGGGTTACGAGGTTGCTTGTAGGGTGGCGAGTGATTTTATCCCGTCTACACAAGCCCGAGGATTCCGGTCTAGTCCAATTTATGGAACCCTGGGGACGGCGGTGGCTACGGCCAAACTCCTTAACCTGGGGGAGGATCAGCTAGTAACAACTCTAGCCTTGGCCTGTACGTTTGCGTCAGGCACCAACGAAGGTCCTCGGACCGGAGGTCGAGAGATGTTGGTCCATGAACCTAATGCGACTCGCAACGGGATCATGGCAGCCTTACTAGC
The DNA here is from genome assembly GCA_913052545.1 of uncultured Chloroflexota bacterium. The sequence goes on along the minus strand of CAJXEF010000196.1, from coordinate 855 downwards.
TAGAGGAGGTATCAAGGGTTCGGAGACAGCTTTAGAAGGTGATGCTGGGTTTTATAATGCCTTTGTTGGTAACAATCGCGGTGAACTGTCTTACGCGTTCGAAGGACCGGATAAGGTAGATTTAGAAAGTGTTATAGCGGGACTCGGTGAATCATGGGCGTTAATGCATGTGGTTCAGAAGGTATATCCTACCGAGGGGTATAATTGTCCGGTCATAGAGTTAATGACCGAGATTCGCGCTGCACATCAATTGAATATTGATGACATAGAGGCAATAAATATCAGTATGAACTGGTTAGAGACGAGTTATCCATCTCCTGCTTTTCCAAATCTTACTAGGTCGGTGCCGGGGGTTGGAAGTACGCACTATTTTGCTGCGTATACTTGTGTTAACGGTTCTTATCCTGCTCTCCGTGATCGCATTGACGCAGGAGCCCCAGTACCAAGTGATGAGCCGCTTGTGATGGATTTGTTGAAGAAGGTCGAGGTAACTGGATACAAAGATCGTCCGGCTTTCGCTCCTAGAATCACTATTCGGATGAAGGGAGGAACTATTTATGAAGGAGAATATAAAGGTCGGGAATTAGAATGGGACTTGGCTACTGAAACTCGGAGGATTTCTGCACTGTTTGATGATATACCATTCGATTCAAATAAACTTAACTCTCTCGTTGAAATAATAACTGGATTGGAGGTTGAAGAAGAAATTGAATCTATGTTAGATCTATGTGTACGGTAATATTCTGGCTTTTTATAGCAATATTTATATAACGTGAGGGAAGTATGGATTTAGGTATAAAGAATAAAGTAGCTTTGGTTACTGGGGGTAGCATGGGAATCGGCAAAGCTACCTGT
>CAJXEF010000195.1 GCA_913052545.1 uncultured Chloroflexota bacterium | reverse complement strand
TAGATTTCAGTCCTATGGTAGCTATATTGCTAATCTACTTTATTCAATGGGGTTTGCACCGTCTTTTGATATCCATGTAATCAATTCGCCCTGAGCCAATTTTCAATCGGCTTTATTTCAGCCAACCTAGGATCTACACCTGTAAAAATTACGAACCGTTTCCAAGACTCTAATGAGAAAAGGACAGCTCGGCCCGTCGGAATATTATTCCGACCTACAAACAATCAGAGCAATCGTTTCCGAAGAATTTTTCCAAAACATTTCGGGATCCGGTGAAAGACCGTTTTTGATAATTTTGTCGGGTTTACCAGGTACTGGCAAATCCTACTTTGCCCGTCAACTCAATGCTCGAATCCCATCAGTTGTTATAGGAAGCGATCGAACACGAAAGGCATTGATAACAAAGCCCACATATAGTAAAAAGGAACATTCACGGGTATTTGCAGTTTGTCACAAGATAGTCGAAGATTTGTTGTCAGAAGGATATGTCACAATATTTGAAGCTACCAATTTAACTGCCAAATCCAGACTGCCTTTGATCAAAATCACAGAAAAACTGCAGGTGCCAAGCCTTTGTTTAGTATTCACAGCATCCGAAAACATAATCAAGAATAGATTAACAGCTCGATCGTCCGGGGTAGATGAGGCGAGTTATTCAGATGCTGATTGGGACATTTATTCGAAGTTGAAACCTTCGCAAGAGCCGCCGGATCAAAATCATTGGTATGTCGATTCAACCAAAAACATCTCAATTGCGTTGAATAAGCTAGTCAAAATAATTCGTTCATATCCGCAAAATCCAAACATTTACTAATATCGAACCTTGGACTATAGGCTCTACTACCAATATCCTAGCCCTATCCTTTGATGGTAGAATGTAAACTAATAGTCGATCTCAATTATCTAGGAGGTGCTTCTCATGCCAGTAGCAGGTCTAGGACATGTAGGAATCTATGCGGATGATTTAATGAAACAACGAGATTTTTACACCCGTGTAATCGGACTTAGCGTAGCCGACGAAGACTTGGAAGGTAGGGGAATGTGTTTCATGAGTGCCGACCCAATTGCCGAACACCACGAATTTGTTTTAATGAAAGGACGAATCTCGTCCGATGATACAAACACTATACAACAAATATCCTTCAAAGTTCCCACCATCCAGGATTTGAGAGATTATCACAAACGGTTATTAGACGAAAACATCAAGGTAGAGCGTATAGTAAGTCACGGTAACGCTTTCGGTATGTACTTCTTTGATCCTGAAGGTAACCGTGTAGAGCTTTATTACAAAACCGGTTTCCCAGTACCACAACCTCACGGAGACCTTATAGACTTAAACCGATCAGACGAAGAACTCATCGGAGACGCTAGAGAACTTCTAGCGACCAAATCTCCAACAGAATAGCAAGATATGGAAGACCGAGAGTGGGGAATGAGAGCAGCTCTCAATCCCCACTCTCGGTCTTGGCAATTAAACTCAGTTCGGAGTTGCAACTAATATCCAACAACATCCTCTCAGGCAACTTGTTTAGATTTAACCACCCTTCAGATGTCTAAACCAAGCCCGAAATCACCGAGTTACTATCGCCGTTGGAAATGGCAAATACTTTTGTCGTTTTCGGGATTTTATCTATTTCTTTACTTGAGTAGATTCAACTTCTGGCCTCTAGAGCCCCTAATAAAGGCAGATCTCAATCTCACATATGTCGAAATTGGTTTAATTAATGCTCTTTTATTATGGGGATTCGGGATAGGTGACTTGGTACATGGAAGATTAGCCGAAGCATATGGGCTTCGGCTCTGGGTGTTATTGGGAGCATGCCTTTCTGTTTTATTTAACTGGATCACGAGTTTCGGCACTTCAAGTTGGACGTTAGCCATACCCTGGGGTATAAACGGATTTGTTAATGCTGCTTGTTGGTCTCCAGCGATCAGTATGATTTCTCAATGGTGGCCTCGCAGCCAACGAGGGATGGCTCTAGGTTTAGTCGGTACAGCAGCCGGTGGATCCATGTTAATAATGTGGTGGTTAACGGGTTGGATTGGAATAGAGTTTGGATGGCGAGCGGGTTTTCGCTTTCCCCCACTTATCATAATACCTTTGGTATTAGTATTTTATTTCCTGTCTAGAGATAGGCCTACAGATTTAGGCCTACCTGAATATTCAGAATCAGACGAAGTATCAGCCACACCTGAAGAATTACCAGAAGAAAAATTAAAAGGTTTCGGACCTTATCGAGAACTCTTCAGTAATCCGGGGTTTCTATTAGCGTCACACGTTAAAGGTCTAGAAAACGTGGTGCGCTACGGGCTAACTACTTGGGTCCCTCTTTATTACTTTGAAGCCGGCGGATATTCTATCGAATCCACTCTACTACTTACCACACTACTCCCTATAGGATATTTATTGGCCCCTTTAGTAGCAGGAGTAGTTTCCGACAAATATCTAGACAGCGCTCGGATACCCCTAGTCATAACCTCATGCGCCGTCAGCTCCGTCGCCCTAATCGCAATAGCATTGGTTCCTCCAGAAAACACCTATACCGGAGCAACCTTGCTATTAATCGGTGGATTAAGCATTGGCATATCACCTCTCAAGACTGTGGCTGTAGACATGGCTGGCCGAAGGATGTCCGGAACTGCATCTGGAATATTAGATGCTCATGGGTACGCTTACGCGGGATTACAAGCCTTGGTGTTTAGTATAATCCTTGATATGACTCAGAGCAGATGGCCACTCGTTTTTCTGACTATGGCTGGTACTCGTTTAATCTCAATATTAATGATTGCTCGTGTAAAAGTATGAAGTAAACAAATACCCAAATAGAGCCCATATTAATTTCGATGTCTGGCTTGTTCCAGCTTAGAAATGGTCCCAGGTACTTTCCAATCCACATACAGTAACACGTGTTCCTTGATAGCTTCTTCGTGGACTCTACACGGGCCGCAGTTCGCATCGATACACAATCCATGACGCGGGTGAAGTTTCGTCATCATGTTTTTTAGATCCGTTAACAGTTCTTCAGAACTATTAACCTGCTCAACATCAGTATGCAATTGGCTTAATTGCGCATATATTTGTTCCAAGAGTTCGTTGTGGAGCCTCAAGTTATCCTCGGCCCAATTATTTGGTTTTCCTTCCTTGTCTACCCGATAGGTTGGAATTTCGGTATCATCAGACGAAATCTGGGATCGCTGTCCACATGTGGGGCATAATCGGTTCTCATCTGTCATACATAGCCTTCCGTCAATCCATTTAGGTCAGTCTATAGCGGTCGCCAGTATAACACAGGAAATAATCAGATTTATTAATCTACCTAAGTCTAGTGATTTGGATTAGTTACATTATAATTGCTAAATGAGTTGATAGAGGAGCAGTAAATGCGTAAATCCGCTTTCATATATAACCATGATTTATCCAACCACACACTTAGGGGCGATCATCCCATGAAGCCCGCTAGATTAAAATATACTTACCAACTACTAGACGCTTACGGAGCATTTAACACGGAGAAATCTTTATTGTTGCCTCCCCGGAACGCCACTTTCGACGAATTGGAACTACTCCACACTCGAGAATACATATCAGCAGTCCAGGACCTTAGCACTAATACGAATACGACTAATGCCACTAAATTCGGCTTCAGTCCAGA
>CAJXEF010000194.1 GCA_913052545.1 uncultured Chloroflexota bacterium | reverse complement strand
CTCCTTTAAAAGCAGGCATTACTTCCTTTGCCAGCCATTCTAATTGTTCGCATATTACTTTCTCGGGTGTCCCCATGGGATGTTGCATGCCAACCCTGTCCAGCCCCGGATATCTTGCCTCGACTTGTTTCAATTTTTCAATAATCAATTCCGGTGGGCCACAGAGGAACGATCCAGTCTCTACGGCTTCTTCAATGGTTGGAAGATTGGCTGTCGGAGCCTTTGTAGGGTCTCCGATGTCGACCATTTGCTGTTCAGTGAGCCCTCTGTGCAGTCTCAATGGTCCGAACATCTTGAGGTTTTCTTCGTAAAATCCTTTTGCCTCTTTAATAGCTTGTTCTTGAGTCTTAGCTATGTGGAAATGGTATCCTAAGCTAATGTCTTCTCCTAACTTAGGGTCAGTGCGACCTGCTGCTATAAGAGCCTTTTGATATCCGCGCATAATCTCATCCATAGCTCCCCCTTCAGCAACCCCACCCCCGATAATACCCTTGATACCATGTTTAGCCATGAAGTCCAGTGCTCTGCCTGTCCCTCCCTGGATTGGTTGCCAGCATTCTACTGGTAAATTTTTGGGCCTTGGAACGAGAGTAATTTCTTCTAGCTCGTAACCCCTGTATGGAACTTTCGGCGGGATGTCGTAATATTGTCCATGATGAGAGAACGAACGCTGATTGAAAGATTTGAAGATTATTTCTGCTTGTTCTTCAAACAATTCACGGTTAGCTGCTTGATCCAGGAGAGGGGCTCCGAATGTTTCTATCTCACGTGTATGATAGCCTCGGCCTAATCCAAATACTATCCTACCTCCAGTGAGAATATCTGCTGTTGCGAAGTCTTCTGCTAATCTGAGGGGGTGCCACATGGGAGCTATATTGAACCCGCAGCCGAGTTTTATGTTTTTTGTCAGGTGTGCAAGGTGCACGTCCAGTAATAGGAGGTTAGGAATACATTCATATCCTTCAGGCTGAAAATGGTGCTCTGCCATCCAAAATGTATCGTATCCGTTTCGATCCATAATTTGGGCGATTGCAGTGGCCTTATCGAAAGCTGTTGCTAAATGTTCGTCAGAAAATGAGCGATCGTTAACTGCTGTGCCAGCGTATCCAACGTTATCCATATCAACGTGTCCGGCATAGAGGCTGTCCCATTTAGTTATCATGTTATCACTCCATATATGTCAGGCATTTAAACGTTAGTTCCTAACAAGATAAGATCGTTAATCGCGACTAATTTAAAACGGCTTGATTCGCCTGTCAAGCATTGGATTTTTTGGATTTATCTTCTGCTTTATGTTCGTTGCATTTTCTTAGTTGATCATGCCTAATTAGGCAGTTATAGTTGCTTGCATATTAAGATAGGAATCGATTTTGGAAAGCATAAAAGAATTACAAAATAGAGTCATAGCTTGTACTAAGTGCAATAGGTTAATAACGTATTGTCAGGATGTTGCAGAACAAAAACGCCGGATGTACACAGACTGGACCTACTGGGGTAAACCGCTTCCGTCTTTTGGTGTTCCTGATGCACGTCTATTGATCATGGGTTTGGCGCCGGCTGCTCATGGGGGGAACCGCACAGGCAGAATGTTTACTGGAGACCGTAGTGGAGATTGGGTGTTTAACGCCCTGTATAAATTTGGATTTGCAAGTTCTCCGGATTCTCAAGAGGCGAACGATGGTTTAACTCTTAACGATGCATACATTACTGCCGCTTTACGTTGTGCTCCTCCGGCCAATAAGCCTTTGCCAGAAGAATTGTTGAATTGCCGACCATTTCTTGAAACAGAATTACAATTGTTGACCAACGTCAAGATTGTTTTAGCTTTGGGTAAAATAGCCTTTGACACATTTCTTCGGACATGGGCAGGGCTTGGGAAGGATGTTGGTTCTCCGAGACCGGGGTTTGGTCATGGTGTTAAATATGACCTGACAGATGGGTTGGTGTTGATGGGTTCGTATCACCCTAGCCAACAGAATACCCAGACGGGTAGGTTAACCAGGGAAATGTTTGAAAGTAGTTTCGTCGAAATTAAAAAAATGCTCGCTTAATCTGAATTCGATTAGAGAAGGAACAGTATGGAGTACGATGTGATTATAGTAGGTGCGGGTTCATCTGGAAGCACCTTGGCAGCGCGAGTATCGGAAAATCCTGATACGTCTGTTTTGCTCCTTGAGGCTGGGCCAGATTACCCTGATTTTGAACAGTTGCCGGACGAACTAAAATATGGACACACACGGGACGCTGAATCTAAAGGAGCTGAACATAATTGGTCACTAACCGGTGTGATCAATGAAGTACAAGGCGATATTCATGTAGCCCAGGGCAAAGTTGTAGGAGGGTCAGGTGCTATAAATGGCCAGATTATGTTGAGAGGTGTCCCTGAAGACTATGATAGTTGGGCACCCTGGGCGAACGATGAATGGTCGTTTATGAAAGTTCTACCATACTTTCGGAAAATGGAGACAGACCAAGATATACAAGATGATTTTCACGGTACTGATGGACCTGTTCCGATACTGAGGCGCCATAACCAACCCTGGCCAATTATTCAGAATGCTTTTTACCAAGCCTGCTTGAGCATGAATTTTCGCGCGAATGAGGATTTGAACGCACCTGATTCCAGTGGTATCGGGCCGGTGCCAGTAAATAATCCAGATGGGATTAGGATCAGCGCTGCACTATCTCATCTAAGTATGGCTCGGAATAGGATGAATCTTACTATAAGAAGTAATGTCTTAGTCCGTAGGATCTCCTTATCTGGAACACGTGCGAGTGGGGTCGAGGTCGAAAGCGGCGGCCAAACTTTTCAAATCGAAGGACGGGAGATCATATTGTGTGCTGGTGGGCTCAAGTCCCCTCATTTGTTAATGCTCTCGGGTATAGGCCCTAAGGATCAATTAGACGCGGTTAATATACCAATATTAATGGATCTACCTGGGGTCGGGCAGAATTTGAGGAACCATCCGAGTGTTAGCGTAGGTGTCAGGGTGAAAGAAGGAGTCGAGTTGCCATCCGATGCTCATGCGGTTCGGATGGGGCTTAGGTATACCGCCTCTGGCTCGGACTCAGCAAATGATGTATTAATAATGACTAACTCCGCATTTACAACTATAACCGGAGAACCTATGCCGGAACGTACCATCCGCCTTTCGTGCGCGCTAGAATACCCTCATAGTTCTGGGGAAGTTCGGCTGACCTCGTCTGATCCCTGTGTCCAACCATATTTTAATTATAATCATTTGGACGAAGCATGGGATAGGGAACGATTGAGAGAATCAGTAAGACTGTGTTTGGATCTGGTTAAGTCATCGTACTATAGTGACATCGTTGAAAACGTTTTCAATCCAACCGAAGAGGACTTATCTTCTAATTATTCGTTGGATCAATGGCTAAAAAGGACGTGTGGGACGGCCAGGCATGTTTCAGGGACCTGTAAAATGGGTCCGCAAACTGATACAAATGCAGTCGTAGACCAATATTGTAGAGTCTGGGGTGTTGAAGGTCTGAGGGTTGCTGACCCTTCTATACTTCCCAATGTGACCCGGGCTAATACCAATGCTACCGCGATCATGATTGGCGAACGTGTAGCTGATTGGCTCGTTTAGCTTAATTAAGGCAATATTTGGATTACTTGGTTGAGAAGTAAGCTGGAGCCTTGAAAATTTTATATCTTGAGAGAGGATAGCATGCTTGACACGATTATCTCCGGTGGCAAAGTGGTTACTCCTGCAG
>CAJXEF010000193.1 GCA_913052545.1 uncultured Chloroflexota bacterium | reverse complement strand
ACCCCTGATCTCCGCCTTGAGAGGGCGGTGTCCTGGGCCGCTAGACGAATGCGCCGCTATGGGCCTGTCAATTGCCGAATACCACTTCACAGGTTACGGGAATTGTAACAAAGTGAACTATCATTGTAAATAATCTCAGAATGTAAAAGACGAGAATATCAATCGAAATAGTTCAAAACAGCTAACGCCGGGATTGTCAAACCTTAAATCATTTTTTAGAAACCAAGAAATCAACCAACGCGTCAACTTGCCCATCCGTAAGATGAGCGGTGATACCTGAGGTCATCAAACCAGGCATAGCCCTTTCAACTCCTTCCGCTACAAATACCTCAGGAGATCGAATTGATTCCTCAATGTATTCCCTAGGAGAAAGGCCGGGTTTTCGACTTGCAGAGTCTGTTCCTATATGAGTAAGTTCAGGTCCAACGCCAGCAACTGTCAGCCCTTCTATGGTATGACATGCACCGCATCCACCCAATCCAGCAAATATAGTCTCGCCATCCAGAGGGTTAATATTCGAATTTTGTACAGGGCTAGTACTAACCTTCTTTGTAACAACAGGCTCTGATTTGGAGACAGTCGGGCTTATTGGTGATGCAATTGTCCCGGAATCCCCACAACCCAGTATAAAAAACAGAGCCAAAGAACTTATCATCAATGCCAGATGCCATTTCATCCATAATCTCCCAAATAACAATTTGTAGCCATCCCATAGATCATATAAACTGATCTAAGTATATCAAATACACATGCTTAACTACCCCTGATCACCATAAAGAAAGACGAAGAAAATATTTTCAAACTAGACCATAGGCGTTTATCTTAGGTGATTAAATCTATCGAAAGGACAGACTAGAACATTTTGGAAGTAGGAAAGTTACCGCACGATCTCCTTGAAAATTTACTTGCCAAAATTCCAGCTGATGACCCTACCGTGGTACTGGGGCCCAAAATTGGCGAAGACGCAGCCGTAGTTTCGCTAGGAGACAAGTTGCTGGTAGCCAAAAGTGATCCCATCACATTTGCCACAACCCATGCCGGCTGGTACGCGGTCCAAATCAACGCCAATGATATAGCATGTTCGGGCGGGATTCCGAAATGGTTCCTAGCTACGCTTTTGTTGCCAGAGACCATAGAACCACCGGAATGTGAAGCATTATTTTCTGAAATTATAGATTCATGTGCACAGCTGAACATAAGTCTTATTGGAGGGCACAGTGAGATCACCTTAGGAATCGACAGACCGATCATACTGGGGACTATGCTCGGAGTGGTCGAGGAGGATAACCTTACGTACACAGGAAGGGCTCAAGAAGGGGACAGCATCGTCTTAACTAAAGGAATATCTATAGAAGGTACGTCTATACTTGCCAGACAAAAGTCGGATGCACTTTTGGCCGCTGGGGTCTCGCAAGACACTATAGATAGGGGCTGCGAATATTTGAATGTCCCAGGCATCAGCGTAGTTTCGGACGCCCAAATAGCCCTGCATTCTGCAAGAGTCCACGCTATGCACGATCCCACAGAAGGTGGTTTATTCACCGGACTAAAGGAGATCGCCATAGCATCCGGTTTAGGCCTGGCAGTAGAAGAGGGAAGTATCCCTGTTTTACCGGAGACGGAGCAGATTTGCACGGCATTAGGGCTGAATCCGTTCGGGCTTTTAGCCTCTGGAGCGCTCCTAATCACCCTTCCCTCAGAAGATGTACCAACTTTGCTGAATGAATTAGAGCAAAAACGGATCTTGGCGTGGGAAATAGGACAGATGATTGCTCCCGAAGAAGGATTAGTATTATTTGGACGATCTGGAGAAGAAGCTTTGCCCGAATTCGAACGAGACGAACTAGCCAGTTATCTCGCCATAACGCATCAGGATCGCTTTTATCCCAAGCCCTAACCACATCCTTTGGGTTAACTTAGCTTTTAAAGCTTTTAATTGATTGTTCCAATTGGTCGAGAGTTATATTACCGCCACTAACTACCGCAACCATTTTTTTACCCACTAACTTTTCACCCGATTTAATTATTCCTGCCAACGCGGCTGCGCCGGCACCTTCTGCCAAAGTATGAGCTTTTTCGATTAATAAGCATATACTTGCCCGTATCTCATCATCGGTTACCAAAATAAAGTCATCCAAATGCGCCTTCAACACCGACAACGGTAGATCATACCCAGTTCCGGTCGCCAATCCCTCGGCAAACGTCTCGTTACCTGCTGTCCTAACTCCACCTTGCTTCCAAGATAAGAATCCCGCAGATGAACTTTCAGATTGTACCGCATACACTTTGATATCTGGGTTGATAGATTTAGCAACTATGCAAGCACCGGAAGCTCCACTCCCGCCACCCAGAGGAACGAAAATTGCATTGACATCAGGGACATCTTCTACAATCTCTAATGTTTGTGTTGCGACACCGGCTATTATTAACGGTTCATTCACTGGATGTATATATCTAAAACCTTCTTGCATTGCCAATCTCTCGGCGTACTCCCGAGCATCATCAAAATTTTTACCGTGAAATAACAACTCGGCTCCCAGTGATTTGATAGCCTCCACCTTTAGCGGATTGGCCCCCTTCGGCAAAGCAATAAATGCCTTGGCACCAAAAATGTTGCAGGCGTTGGCGATCGACTGCCCGTGATTGCCAGTAGAGGCCGTAATAACACCCCGTTCCCGCTCTTCAACGGACAAATTGGCTAAGATATTGAGGCCGCCCCTCACTTTGAAAGCTCCTAACGGTAACTGATCATCTCGCTTCAAGTAAACGTCTCCACCCACGAGCTCGCTTAGCTTCGAAGAATACTCGGTGATAGTACGTGGCAGATATCTCTCAATGACCTTCCTAGCTTTATACACGTCGGACAATTTAGGTATTACCATGACCATCCTCCTAAAATCATAATCCCCTTACCAACGTCAAGACACTTCATATCTTATGCGAACTTACCTGCCTGATACGCTTTACTATAAACCAGGTTATCAAGCCCAAAAACGCTATCAAAATGGGCAATTCAAATGGTCTCATCCTATCACGAACCAACTCCCAATTTTCCCCCAGAAAAAACCCGGTGTAAGCCAATACCAGGCACCAAAAAAAGCCTCCACCAAATGTATAAACCGAAAATCTCACGACGTTCATCTTCACGACACCGGCCGGAATACTTATAAAAGTACGAAATAAAGGAACCATCCTCCCCAACAACACTGCCAGCTCTCCGTATTTCTCGAACCATACTTCACAGCGATTTATCTCTTGCTCTGTGATTAGTACATATTTACCATATCGTAACAAGCCATCTCGACCCCACTCCCGACAGATCCAGTAAGTCAACAATGAACCCATTAAATTCCCAACGCCTCCTACCAGACCCGCCCACCAGACCCACATGTGGCCTTTGCCCTGAGCCGATACCAACACCCAGCCAGCCACCGGCATAATCAATTCACTAGGCAAAGGAACACCAGTACTCTCAACAACCATTAACAAGCCAACCCCCAACCAACCAATGGTTTCATAGGTAAAAAAAACCCACGCTAAAAACCAACTTTCTATTGAGTGTATAATTTCCACCTACCTATGTTTCGTTTTATTCTTAAAAAAGTTTAAAAACTTTCTTAGATCTTAATTGACTTTAATAAGAACACTCTATATAATCCAATCCCTAAGACTATCATAGTCATGACAACCTATCTAGGAGAAAGGAATGGCCAGAAAGACAAAATTGATGCAGCGCGTT
>CAJXEF010000192.1 GCA_913052545.1 uncultured Chloroflexota bacterium | reverse complement strand
GTGCTTGTGCCCAGGGCCCCGTAATGTCGGTAGATCACCATTTATTCGGACGGGTCTCTTCAGAATCTGCGTGCAAGAAACTTCCAGGCAAATCAAATACTGATTAAATCCTTGTGTTGTCTCCGGATAACCTTTATGGCATAAACAGAATGCGGAGGAAAGCAGGTTATTAAGGGAATATGTCTCTCAGGTGGTTGATGATAGGATAGGAAGAATTCTTGAGTACGATCTGTAGAACAACTCAAGTGAGGTAAATATAATTTTTCAGGAATTAGTACAAGAATCCCAGGAACGCTGGCAGTCTTTAACAACGGCCGATTTGCCCTGGATACGGGTCGGCTCGGCTTTATGTGGAGAGGCTGCTGGCGCAGGCGAGGTTATCGAAGCAACAAAGAACGCTATCGCTTCCCGAGGAATAAAGGCACAGGTTAGTAGAGTAGGGTGTATAGGTTTATGCTTTGCAGAGCCACTTCTTGATATTCAACTGCCAGGTCAATCGCGCGTTTTTTATGGGAATGTCGATCCAGAGTCAGTCGACCAAATAATTGAATCTCATCTAGGCAGAAAAACTCCATTATCTGATTTAGCTTTGGGTTGGCTAGGTGACAATCCAGTAGATGGTGTTAATTATCTGAATGACCATCCTATGAAAATCAAGGAAAATCGAGTGGCTCTTCGAAATGCCGGGCACATTGATCCCAGTGATGTTTACCAATACATTTATAGTGGTGGATATTCAGCTCTCAATAAAGCGCTGTTTGAAGGGTCTCCTGAAGATACTTTGGAACAAGTAAATTTATCTGGACTCCGCGGCCGCGGCGGGGCGGCGTTTGCAACTGCCACCAAATGGAGGTTTTTAGCCGGTTCAAATGCCCCGGTCAAATATGTTTTGTGCAATTGTGAAGAAGGTGATCCAGGAGCATTTAATGATAAGGGTATTTTGGAGAGTGACCCTCACACGGTAGTTGAAGGAATAATATTAGCTGGGTATGCGACTGGCTCCCGATACGGTTATATATTCATTCGTCACGGACACGATGGGCCGATCCTTCAGGCACAAACGGCGGTGAAACAAGCATATGAACTGGGACTACTGGGAGGAAATATTCTTGGTAGTGAATTTAGTTTTGACTTGGAAGTATCGTTAACCGGAGATTCATATGTGTCCGGTGAAGAGACGGCACTTATGGAGGCCATAGAGGGTTCACGTGCGATGCCTAGATTCAGGCCTCCGTTTCCAGCTCAAGTGGGTGTTTTTGGTAAGCCAACGAATATTAATAATGTTAAAACGTTGGCGTATGTACCTGAAATTGTGGCTAGGGGTGGAGAATGGTTTGCCAATATAGGATATGAGCAGAGCACTGGGACCGCTATTTTATGCCTTTCGGGCGCTCTTAAGTACACAGGGATGGTAGAAATCCCGATGGGAGTTACATTAGGAGAGGTGCTTTACGAAACGGCTGGAGGAGTCCCTGGCGGTAAATCTCTTAAATTGGTTCAAACTGGCGGACCATTGGGTGGAGTATTGGCCGCCGACAGCGTGGATATGGTATTGGATTTTGAGACTTTCAGAAATGCGGGTGCGATACTGGGTTCTGGCGGGATCATAGCGGCTGACGAAGATACTTGTATAGTAGATTTAACCCGCTTGTTAATAGCTTTTTGCCAGTATGAATCTTGTGGAAAATGTTTCCCCTGCCGAATGGGAATGAGTCATCTGTTAGAAGTATTAGAACGTATTTCGGACCTTCAAGGCAGGGGTGATGACTTGGAACTGATGCGTAAGATAGGTGAAAATATGCAAGCTGGGTCCCTTTGCGGACACGGCCAATTAGGATTCAATCCCGTATCTTCCGCTTTAAAATATTTTGGTCCAGAATTTGAAGATCACATATCTAATCACAACTGCGCTACTGGTAGTTGTAATGCAAAAAGATTTTCCCCTAAGTTGAGCCGCCGTTCTAATCCCTGAATGAGACAGGCAACGTAAACTACTGTTATTTATCAGATCGTAAGAAAGGAGCTATAGCGTTCATGCCTGATGAGATAACTATCTCTATTGATGGTCAGGAAATAACAACCCAGACAGGTAAAATGGTTTTAGAGGCAGCGATAGACTCTGGAATTTATATCCCGTACCTATGCTATCACTCGGGTATGAAGCCTTTTGCTGCTTGTCGTATGTGTGTAGTTGCAGTTGAAGGAGGAAGAGGGTTTCCTGCTTCGTGCACTCTGCCGGTTCAAGACGGGATGAAAGTTAGAACTGAATCCCAGGAGGTCCAAGAGCTTAGGCGCTCAGTAATGGAAATGCTAATTGCAGAGCATCCGAATGGATGTCTAACGTGCCATAGAGTTGACATCTGCGGTCCATCCGACGTTTGTTTAAGACATGTTTCAGTAAATGACCGTTGTGTTACTTGCCCTAAAAATGAAAGATGCGAATTTAAAGATACTGTACGCTATCTGGGAATGGAATTGGAATCTCCATTGGAATATCAATATAAACAAATACCATTGGAGGTCAGTGATCCGTTCTATGATCGAGATTATAACTTATGTATTACTTGCGGGCGTTGCGTCCGGGTGTGCGAGGAGATACGAGGGGATGATGCTATAGGCTTTACACAACGTTCAGGCCGAGCGTTGGTCGGGACCTCATTTGGAGATTCTTTACTCGAGTCGGGATGCGAATTTTGTGGAGCTTGTTTAGATGTTTGTCCTGTTGGAGCTCTTGTTGAAAGGGATAATAAATGGGAAAAAGCTAAGAAGATAGTTTCCGCAATTTGTCCTCATTGCCCTGTAGGGTGCAGCCTAAATCTTGAGATTAATGCAAATGATAGTCTTATTAGGGTGATCCCAGAATTGAATTCTAGCGTTAATCGTGGACAAGCCTGTTTTAAAGGGAAATTTGGCCTGGGTTTCGTAAATAATGATTCTCGTTTGAGAAAGCCCTTGATCCGTAAGGACAATATATTGGAAGAATCCACTTGGGAGGAAGCGTTAGATTTGATCGCTTCCAAGTTCATGCAATATAGAGGCAATACATCCGCTCTAATTGCTGCTCCAGATAGTACGAACGAAGAACTTTATTTGACTCAAAAATTCGGACGCGTCGCGATGGGAACCAACAATATAGATCAATCTACCAACGTTCTTCCAGAGTTAACGATAGGGTTAGAAAGAGCACTGGGATACGCGGCCGCCACCAATCCAATTTGGGATTTGGAAAACTCGAAGTGTATTCTCGTGTTTAATTCCAATTTGACCGAGCAACACAACGTAGTAGGGATACCGGTCAAGCGGGCTGTAAAAAATGGTGCCCGGTTAATCGTAATTGATTCCAGAGAGGTAGAGCTTACTCGATATTCGAGCTCTTGGCTGAGGCCAATTCCAGGAACAGAATTGCTGCTTTTGGGTGGTATTTTAAAATCGATTGTGGATCAAGGACTAGAAGATTCCGATTGGATTCAAGAATTTTGTGAAGAACCGGATACATTGCGATACGCGTTAGAATCGTTGGATCTGGATGAAATATCGAAGGCTACACAAATATCTGTGACCAGTATCAATGAGGCTGCTAATTGCTTTGGCTCAGCCGAAAGATCTGCAATAGTTTATTCTTTAGACAATGTCATTCAGACAATTCAAAGAGACTGTGTTGAGAGCCTAGTTGATATGGCTTTGTTAACTGGTAATGTTGGTAAATCCGGAGCAGGATTATATCCACTGCGCCCAGGTATGAATGAACAGGGGGCTTGGGAT
>CAJXEF010000191.1 GCA_913052545.1 uncultured Chloroflexota bacterium | reverse complement strand
TAAAACCGGGCCCAATACTTTCAAGGTGCTCTTCAAGCAACCCACTCTGAACTATCTCTACGACATGTCAGAAACCGGTGGTGGAAATGGTGGAGCAGTTATTTCAAAGAAGTATTTTGAAAGCCTAGGAGCTGATGACCAAGCTCGCTCCGATGGATTTAGCGCAGATCCCAACCCCGGCTCATCCGGTCCCTTCAACTTGGTAAAATTCACCCCTGCTGACGAAATACTGTACGAAAAAATACCCGACCATTACATCCTGGCGAAACGAGACTATCAGTTTGATGAATTGCAAATTCGATTGGTTCAAGAATTGTCTACTAGAGTAGCTGCTCTCAGAGCCGGCGATGCTCACATAATCCCTGCAGACCTAGAAGTAGAAGACCAGATTGAACAGGCCAACGCCCGGATCATTTACGGCCCCGAATCAACAGTGATCTGGATAAATGCCTGGAACTGCAGTAAGGATGCACCTCAGACCGGAGGGAAAGACCTACAAGGCCGCGAGTTGAACTGCTCTGACAAACGAGTCCGTCACGCCCTCGACTACGCCATAGATAAAGAAGCCATACAGGAACTTCTGGGAGGCCCTGGAATATTTGAAATCAAAGGTACCGCAGGAGTCTCTCCCTCTGGTGTGGGCTACGTTGCAGACGGCACCATGGACCCATTCCCATACGATCCAGACAAAGCCCAGGCACTTTTCCAGGAAGCTGGATACAAGGTTCCGGGTTCCGACACCGGTATAGAACCCAACTATGGTGAGCCATGGCAGGTATGGACATGGCCCGGTGGAGCCACAGTACCTAAGATGATCGAGATGGTCCAGCTAGTCTGTGACGACTGGAGGACGGTCCTCGGTCTGGATTGTAACGTTAACGTTGGGGAGGAAGCCTCTATTAAAGACAAGCAGTACGGTGGAGAGATCCCCGGCCAGTACCTGGTTCGCTCCAACGAACATTCCTACGATATCGGATCTAAATACCGCGGTAGATACGGTGATCCAGAAGGTTCCTATATATCTTTTGACCCATTGATGGAACCCCTAGTATTAAAGATGCTTTCACAAACCGACCCGGCTGAAAGAAAAGCTGCTTACGCTACAGCCCATAGACAGGCACATGCAGAAGGGCATTGGGATTTTGCCCCCGGGTATCTGAATGCTCCTTATGGAGTAACCAATGATATTGCTGAGTGGATACCGCGACCACTGAGGCCTTCCCCAAGCGCTTTGTGGACCATAAAATGGGCTGACTAAAGCATTAAGGAGCAAACCACAACACTAAGACGATAAACTACGGCATCAATCAGGCGAGTATGAGATTCTCAGGAATCTATGCTCGCCTGATTATTAAAACGACTGATCCGGCACGTGATTGACTCGAGGTGAAGGGTTGAGTTGGCAAAGGTACTCAACCTCAGGAATTATCAAAACTACAAGTGATTGTAGGAGTTATTCGTGATTCGATTTATTCTGATGCGTATTGTGCAGGCAATCGCAACGCTATTGGTGCTAAGCGCGGCTGTTTTCTTTGGAGCTGAGCTGACAGGTGATGCCGCTATTGCTATGGCACCAGGGGACGCGAAACAGTCCGAAATAGATGCTATCAGAGAACAGCTTGGACTTGACCGCCCTGTAGTCATAAGATACGCAGATTATGTATTCGGAATTGTCCAGGGAGATTTTGGTCGCTCCTACACGAGAAGACGACCCGCAGCGGAACTGATCTGGGAACGTCTACCTAATACTCTCCAATTGGCAGGCGCTGCCCTCTTTTTATCAGTCGTGATAGGAATTCCTCTCGGGATACTGTCGGCTGTAAAACGGGACAGTATCTATGACAAAATTGGCAAAGGCCTTGCCATACTGGGAATGTCAGCACCCCAATTCTGGGTTGCAATCATGTTAATCCTGATATTCGGAGGGTGGCTACAGGTTCTGCCTACCTTTGGGAAAGGAGGATTAGACCATTTTATAATGCCCGCCTTTGCCATAGCAATATTCACTATGGCGGGATTTATGCGTTTGACCAGGTCTAGCATGCTAGAAGTCCTCGATAGTGAATTCGTTAAATTTGCAAGGATCAAAGGACTGCCGGAAAGGTTAGTCATATACAAGCACGCACTAAAAAACGGCGTTATCCCGATTCTGACCTTTGGTGGAGTCAGTTTTGCGGGATTACTTAACGGTTCC
The DNA here is from genome assembly GCA_913052545.1 of uncultured Chloroflexota bacterium. Next base: position 1,587 of record CAJXEF010000191.1, on the reverse strand, counting down.
ATAGTTGCAGAAGTAATATTTGCCTGGCCAGGCATCGGGTTGGTAATGTTGGAAAGTATCAGGGAACGTGACACCATGGTAATGGAGGCCACTGTATTAACCTCGGGGTTTTTGTACGTTCTAATGTCGACCACCGTGGATATCTTATACGCCTATGTGGATCCCCGGGTCAGGTATAACTAAAGAAAGCTATTACGGAGGGTCCACATGGCTACACTTGAACTTACTGATATAAACCAGGGCGGTAAATTAATCCAGATTAAGAAGCTATTAAGGGAGCTCAAATTACCCTGGATACCGATCACAATACTAACCATATTGGTCATTTGCTCGGCTTTTGCACCGTTACTGGCTCCTCATGATCCTCAAGATTTAAACGTCAAAGAGCGTAAGACTGCACCTGGAACTACCTGGGAGTTTCCTCTAGGAACCGACATGTTGGGGCGGGACATGTTAAGCCGTTTAATTTACGGAGCTAGAACCTCTGTATTTATCAGCCTAGTAGCTCTGGGAGCCGGTGCCTTAGTGGGAACGATTATAGGTGTTTGCAGCGGATATTTCGGTGGCCGTACCGACATAGTCATGATGCGTCTAGTAGATGCTGTATTGGGCTTCCCTACCATTTTATTAGCCCTAATTATTGTCGCCATCCTCGGTGCCGGAATATTGAATGTCATAATAGCGATAGCAGCAACTGTGTGGGCCAGATTCGCTCGTCAAGCCCGCGGCGAGGTATTGAGTCTAAGAGAAAGGGATTTCGTTACATTGGCCGTGGTCGCCGGAGTCCCCGCCACCATGATCATGTGGCGTCACATATTTCCAAACGTAGTAAACACGGTTTTGGTCATAGTCAGCCTCTTAGTCGGGCAGACCATCCTGCTAGAAGCTTCTCTCAGCTTCCTTGGAGTCGGCGTACCACCTGGTGACCCTGCATGGGGCATCATGGTAGCCGAAGGTAGAGATACTTTAGTCAACGTATGGTGGCTTTCCCTGTTCCCCGGCGTAGCCATCACAATAGTGGTCATGTCAATGAACTTTTTTGGTGATTGGCTTAGAGATACGTTGGATCCAAAACTTCGGAGATCCTAGACGAAGGAACATATCCTGATAGACTGTGTTTGGAATTTAACCTGGGTGTAGGTTATCTTCCGAACTTGAACAACATACCACCCAATAAACCGGGGACTATAACAAACATCAAAGAGGAAACCATTGCGATTTTTGGAGCCATTGGTCCCAACCACCACGGTATTATCACAACTAGATTCAAAATCGCTACCCCGAGCAATACTATAGATGACGATAATGGCTTCCAAGGTGCAATCAGGCCAGATACTACTGTGAGGAACGCCCCTACGAAAGCTACACCTGAAACTAGTTCCCTTTGGCCTCCTGGGTAAGAAATAAATATATCAGTCCATTTAGCACAATTACTGATGATCTTAAGACCTTCACCAGGTAAGAAATCACAATTCAATCCCAACGTATGTACCCAGGTAAACTCCATTAAGCCGCAAAATACGGCGATCACCAAGACAACCAACCGGTACCGTAATTGTTGTGCGTTAACAGTATTCAACTATTTTC
>CAJXEF010000190.1 GCA_913052545.1 uncultured Chloroflexota bacterium | reverse complement strand
CCAAATCGAGGTTGCTATCAGTGCAATGGAAGCCGCTATAGCAGCAGATGCTGGTCAAGACTATGTAGTACGTTTTAACAAATCAGATGAGCACGAGAATCAACCTCCGTTAGAAATAAATTGACCTTTCAAATTTAATAAATATCAGGAGCTAATATTCTTCCTAACCCCACCAGGATTCGTCAACTAAATTCTATCTTTGATCCATAATATAAACTGAGCTCACTACAGCCACATCTTGCATGGTTTATAGTATTCTGGAACGGTGTTTATTAAATTGGTAAAGACCGTGATTCCTCAAATATTTCGGGTTGGCAGACTTTCTCGAAGTGTCGAGATACCAAACAACTCTAGCTTGTGCGCTTATTATGAAAACTGAAAACAACTCCGTAAACATAGTAGGAATGATCGGGACGCAAAGAGAAACAGTTTCAAATTCGGGAGCTACTGTTAGTGTATTTGGAGGGGGAATCAATCCAGGATCTGAGTTACCGAGAGGTATAGATCCAGATTATATTCTAGAATTCGCTCGAGCCCACGAAGATAGCGATTTCGATATGGTTTTAACAGGCTACTCTTCGAGCACTCCAGACGGTTTTGAAGTCACTAGCTACGCGGCTGGACATACTAAACGTATAGGGTTTCTCATCGCCCACAGACCAGGGTTTATCATGCCTACCTTAGCTGCCAGAAAAATCGCAACACTAGATCAATTAACGCAAGGACGCATAGCACTGCACATTATTTCCGGAGGCAGTGATAAAGAACAGAGAAGCGACGGCGACTGGATCAACCATGATGCCCGGTACCGAAGAACGGATGAATACATGGGTTTACTGAGGAGGATTTGGCGTGAACGTGAGCCATTTGATCATGAGGGAGAATTTTACAGATTCGAAGATGTTTACAGCCAGGTAAGGTGTTTTCAAGATCCCAATGTTCCTTTATTTTTTGGCGGAGCATCAGATATCGCACTGGAAGTGGGCAGTAAGAGGGCTGACGTTTTTGCGCTCTGGGGAGAACCATTGTCTGCTATTAAAGAACGAATCGCAGATATCACTAACCGGGCACTATCCCACAATAGAAAAATTAAATTTAGCCTATCAGTGCGTCCAATTATAGGTGTAACCGAATCTGAAGCCTGGGCCCGGGCCGAATCCATCCTGCATCAAGTTCAACAGGCCACACTTGGTAAAATTTATCCAGGTCAACCCGCTCGACTTCAATCTGAAGGCAGCAGACGTTTGCTTAGATTTGCAGAACAGAGAGATGTACACGACGATAGACTTTGGATGCCAATAGCATCTGCAAGTGGAGCAGCAGGTAGCACCACTTGCCTGGTAGGCACCGCAGAACAGGTAGCAGACTCCTTAATGAAATACTTTGATCTCGGGTGCGATACCTTCATAATCAGGGGGTTCGATCCTCTTCAAGACGCTAAAGAATATGGGAAGGATCTCATACCTTTGATCCGCCAGAAAGCATCCAATCGAATGTGTTGACTCTTTGTGAGAAAATGCGGGTCAGTTGTACTATCAAGGTTATTAGGAAACGAGGAAATTGACTAATGATCAAATTGACTGACGATATGCACCATTTTTTAGATAACCCTCCAGGCCATCAAAACCCTTGTATCATAGCAACAGCAGACCTACATGGCACCCCCAACGCAGGCTTTATTGGCACAGTTTTTGCCATAGACGACCATACATTGTGCTACCGCGACAGAAGTGGCAACAATCCATTAGACCACATTGAGTCAAACCCCAAGATACTAGTACTGTTCCGCATACCAGGGGAGGATTCAGGTTGGAAATTCCGGTGCACCCCAGAAATACACCGCGAGGGGCCAGCGTACGACGCTGGTATAAGTAGGTTGACCGATTCAGGAGTCCCCATTAATGCATCCATACATGCAGCTATCGTATATTTAAGAATAGACCAAATATTAAGTTTATACGGTGAAATACTTCAAGAACGAGAACCAGGTGCAGAATGGTGATGAGACCATAAAACGTGTCTTTTTCCCTTCCTTAGAATCCTAGACCAATTGCACTCGTAAAAATTATCCCTGTGAAAAGTACAACCAGTTAAATCTGAAACCAACGCAAATTGGCCTAATATGCAACTTGAGGTTATCCTATAGCTAAGATCTCATTCAGGTAGGAGCTAACATGATATACGAAGTCCGAACTTACGACCTCAAACCCGGAGCTATTCCTCAAGCAGAAGAAGCGTTTGCAGAAGGTCTACCCCACAGAGAAAAATATTCACCGATTGCTGCCTTTTGGCACACGGATATCGGTCCCCTCAACCAAATTATCCATGTTTGGGGTTATGAAGACCTCGGGGAGCGAACCAGGATAAGAGAAGAAGCCGGGAAAGACCCTAATTGGCCGCCCAAAATTACTCCTGGTAATATCATTAACATGAATTCCGAGATTTGGAACCCAGCTCCGTTCATGAAACCTATGGGTGGTGACCAGGCCTTAGGCGGGATATACGAAATGAGAATATACACATACGAACCTGGATCTATACCCGAACTTCTCAAACGGTGGGCTGATTCACTCCCAGGCCGGGAAGAATTATCACCACTGGCCGCAGGCATGTACACTGAACTCGGTGCGTTAAACCGCTGGATGCACATCTGGCCATATAAAGATTTGAAACACAGGTCTGAAATCAGGAATACCAAAATACCTAACTGGCCTTCAGGAGCACCGGGCCGGGTTCGACAAGAAAATAAAATTATGATCCCCGCTAGTTTTTCACCGATGCATTAAATAAGCTTCGAATAAATAGCGTACTCTGAGATGATCTGGATAGCGAGTACGCTATTTATTCGAAGGCCACTAACTTCCTAAACCACACATTAACTCATTACTATGGCCAAATAACCAATTTCTTAGTTTATCGAAAAAGTAGTTTGAATTGAGTGGTGGATGTCCAATTCCCCACCACTGACAGAGGTCGGGACAGACTCTGCCATTGCCCTCATTCCAAAAGCCATATCATTTTGAAAGTTTTGGATAGCCGGAGGACTCATTTCACTCAACAGTACAAGAGGCCCCAATGTAACTCCTGATTCGGACGCATAATGGGTAGCTTTAGCTAAAGCATCTTCAACTGCGCCCTTACGCAGTAGAATCTTGTAAGGGGAAAGATCATCAACTGTAAAAGAAATACCGTTGATACGGATAGAGTCACCTCCAGCTCCCGCGGTTTTGTCTATAACCTCACCTGCTTTAGCCAACTCTCTTATTCGGACTTTAACGATATTATTAACAAAATAACCTGTCAAAACCTGGCGTCCCGTTCTCTTACCCCGCACAATTATCTCCTCATAGTCATAACTTGGAGATATGTTTAACCTACTTGTTTGAATATCCGCCTCATCTACACCATGATCTTTTAACTCCGATATGACTAAGCCCATCTCTTTCGCGGCTGCGTTTCTAGCCAATGCTACCGATTCAGCAAATGTCTCGACTCCTATATCTAATATAGCGATATCGGGTTCTACCGATATCATACTCTCCCCAACGACACTAATACCGGCTGCGATTCCAGACGTAGACGCAGTTAACTGAGATTCAGGTGGAATAATTGGAATGGGGTTGTTTAAAGATACTACGTCTGAAGGCCCAAAAGATCTCGACGCATTGGAAGTTACTGATAAGCCTATAGTATCGTCATTGCATCCAGATATTAAAAATGCCAATAAAAGAGTCGTTGAGATAAATATAAAATAATCACGAATTTTATTTTTGTTAGGCAACTTCAATCAAACCTCTTTCAAG
>CAJXEF010000189.1 GCA_913052545.1 uncultured Chloroflexota bacterium | reverse complement strand
CTGCTGCTAACAGTAAAGTTATCATGCCAGGTTACACTCATCTCCAGAGGGCTCAACCTGTTTTGTTTGCGCATCATATGTTGGCATATTTTAAGATGTTTACAAGAGATGTAGGTAGATTTCAAGATTGCTATGTCAGAACTGATGTTATGCCGTTAGGTAGTGGCGCTTTGGCTGGAGTCCCTTATCCAACTGATCGGGAATTTTTAGCTTCAGAATTAGGGTTTGCTTTAATTAGCACCAACAGTATGGATGCGGTATCTGACCGTGATTTTTTGGTAGAGTTTCAATCTGCGGCTTCGATATGTATGATGCATTTCTCTCGCCTATCTGAAGAAATAGTGATTTGGTGCAGTAGGGAATTTGGATTTATAAGGTTGGATGAGGAATATACAACGGGAAGCAGTATCATGCCTCAAAAAAGGAATCCCGACTTTGCAGAACTTGCTCGTGGTAAAACTGGCAGGGTTTACGGCAATTTGTTTTCTTTGTTGACTGTATTGAAGGGTCTTCCGCTTACTTATAATCGGGATTTACAAGAGGACAAAGAAGGATTTTTTGATACAGTTGATACCCTTCTAGCTACCCTGAACATATACAAAGGAATGCTAGCTAGCCTCCAGGTAATAGAAAGTCGAATGTCTGAATTTGCGAACGAAAGTTACATGCTGGCTACCGACATGGCAGATTACTTGGTGAATAAAGAAGTGCCATTTAGGGAGGCTCACGGCATAATGAGAAGACTTTGCGATTATTGTGAGACTCAAGGTAAAGAACTCAAAGACTTATCTTTGAATGAATATCATGATTTTTCTCCTGTGTTTGATGATGATGTTTATAACATAACGGCATGGTCGTCAGTTGAAGCTCGAAATAACCCTGGTGGTACGGCTCCGGGGCAAGTTGAACAGGAACTGAATGAAGCAAAGCGAATAATGGAAGGTAAAGTTGATGGCAGCTGATGCTCATATAGATATATCTCCATCTTTGCTTTCCGCTGACTTCGCTAGGCTGGGTAGCCAGGTTCAAGAAGCGGCACAAGCTGGTGCTGATTCTATACATGTTGATGTAATGGATGGTCATTTCGTTCCCAACATTTCTTTCGGGGAAATGGTAGTAGATGCAGTACGACGATCTACAACATTGCCTCTGAATATCCATTTAATGGTACGCGAGCCTGACTATTTGATTCCCGGATTCGCTAAGTCAGGATCGGATCAGATTATTGTTCATGCAGAAGCTTGTACTCATCTCCACCGCACTGTATATCAGGTCAAAGATCTGGGGTGCGAGGTTGGTGTTGCTTTAAATCCTGGTACGCCAGGATCGGCTATTGAAGATCTAATATCGTTTCTGGATATAGTAATGGTTATGACGGTTAACCCAGGTTTCGGCGGACAATCTTTCATACCATCTAGCGTAGAGAAGATCCGGCGAATACGAGAATTGGCAAGCGAATTGGGTTGCAGCCCTCGAATCGAGGTTGATGGTGGAGTGAAGGCCGATGAAAGTGCCCGAGAATCGGTTAGGGCTGGTGCGACTATACTAGTGGCCGGTTCTGCCATTTATAATCAGCAGGAAACAGTGTCAGATGCGATGGCCCGACTCAGAGATTGTATAGACGGTATAAAACTTGATCCATAATTGTGGACTTTAGGACGTAGCTGTTGTTGCTGACCCTTTACGGTTTCTGGGTGGTTTGTGCATAGTTCGTAGGCAACGGCTGCAAATCTTGACACGTTTTACTTCGCCGTTCATCAACAATGTCTGCTTATGAACGTTGGCTTTGAATCGGGTTTTGGTGTGTCGGTTTGAGTGGCTTACGTTATTGCCGCTCATGCCGGATTTCAAGCAAATTTCACATCTCATCGAATATCGGACCTCTACGGGGACAAATTACACTAATCAGACTAACATAGCTGGCTGTTCCCTGACAAGGATTGATAGATTGCACGGGTATGGGGCTTGAGGCATAATTGGCCAAAGATGACCTACCTAATAAGGTTGAGGAGAAATCAAATGCCTATTCCAACAGAGCAAGAAGTTCTAGGGTATTTCAAAACGTTGTCTAATTGGGGAAGATGGGGGGATGATGATCAGCTTGGCACGCCCAATTTAATAACCCCTGAGAAAACCAAAAAAGCTATTTCTACAGTACAAGAGGGTGTAACAGTGTCGTTGTCCCGTACAGTACTGTGGGACCCTGCTCCTGATGTCCCCAACCCTCCTGTTCACTACATGGTAGAAAGTGGAGAGGGATGGGCTAGTGGTCAAAAAGTTAGTGCAAGGCCAAATGCAGCTGCGACCGATTATATAGGGATGATCTTTCATGGTTATGCTGTGACTCACGTTGATAGCCTCGCACATTTTTTCTGGGATGGTAAAACTTATAATGGAAACCCTGCTCATTTAGTTTCAACTAGTATGGGAGCAACCGTGTGTTCTGTGGAAGCCGCAAAAAACGGATTTATTGCTAGGGGAGTACTGGTGGATGTGCCTATGATACGGGATGTTAGTTGGCTAGAACGGGGAGAAGGTGTAACACCGGAAGATATATTGGCGGCGGAAGTAAGTTGTGGGTTTAAGATAGAAGAAGGAGATATCCTTTTGATTAGAACTGGCCAGTTGCATCGGCGTGAAGTGGAGGGGGCGGTTGATAGATCTGCTGGTTCTACGGCTTGTCAGGCTGCTTGCTTACCTTTGTTTCATCAAAGAGGTATTTCAGTCATGGGATCTGATACTGGGAATGATGTTAGTCCTGCTCAATACCCTAATGTCCCTCAACCAATTCATCAAGTTGGGATAACTGCAATGGGACTATGGATTTTAGATAATGCAAATCTTGAAGAACTATCCGAAGCCTGTAAACAGAGAAATAGATGGGAATTTATGGTAACAATTGGCCCCTTGAGGCTCCATAACACCACGGGATCGCCGGTTAATCCTATAGCTGTATTTTAGAATCGATCAAGCACATCAACAATTTAAGTGTAGGAGTATGTCAATGCCGGATAAATTAGCTTCAATACTTGAAACCTTTGAACCGATAACCTTGACAAGTGGTTGGAATCGTACTGAAGGTCCACTATGGCATCCTGATGGATACGTAACTTTCGTGGATTTGGTAGGTGGTAGACTCATGCGGTGGGATACAAACGGTAATGTTAGTGTTCTTCGGGAAGGTACTGGAGAGGGCAACGGATGTACGTTGGATAAGCAAGGGAGATTGTTAATGTGTGAGGGGGCCGATCACCGCAGGTTAACCAGGATGGATCAAGACGGTTCTATCACTACTCTCGCAGACAATTGGCAGGGAAAACGATTCAATAAGCCGAACGATGTAATTTGCAGGTCTGATGGGACTATATATTTTACTGATCCAGAGCTCCGACTTGAGGAGGATAAACGTGAACTCGGATTTGCAGGAGTTTACCGAATTGATCCACAAGGCCTGCTCCATATAGCGACAGATCAGTGTGTGTACCCTAATGGCCTTGCCTTGTCTCCGGATGAGTCTACTTTATATGTTGCAATTAGTAGGGAAACTACTCAGTGTTTTATCGAAGAAGAAAATGGTGAATATTGTGGACACCGTAGAATAGAAGCTTTAGATGTTGCGGTAGACGGGACTCTGAGTAATCATAGATTGTTCTGTGACATGTCTTCGGCGGAACCAGGTGTACCTGATGGTATGAAGGTAGATACTCTGGGGAGGGTGTTTTGTGTTGGGTCAGGAGGATTTTGGGTGATAGAGCCCACTGGCGAAGTGCTAGGGGTAGTGAAGATGCCGGAAATAACCCGTAATCTGGCGTTTGGTGGTCC
>CAJXEF010000188.1 GCA_913052545.1 uncultured Chloroflexota bacterium | reverse complement strand
GATGACATATTGGTTAGAAACCGTGAGGATGTTGAGGTAAGCACTCGAGACACACTTCAACGGATCATGGATATTTACCGTTCAGGAATAGCTGTAGTATCTGTCCAACTGCAGGACGTCAAGGCACCCGAGGAAGTGAGAGATGCATTCGACGACGTGCTGAGGGCTCGTCAAGAACGTGATACTAGGATTAACCAAGCCCGAGCCTTCGAAGCAGACATAATACCTCGAGCAGAAGGTGACGCTGAAAGGATCAAGGAAGCGGCACAGGCATTCAAACAAGCTAGAATCGCCAAAGCAATCGGTGAAGCAGATCGTTTTACTTCAATTCTTGCCGAATACGCGAATTCTAAAGAAGTGACTAGGCAAAGGCTCTACTTGGAAGCAATGGAAGAGGTTCTGCCAAACGTCAGTAAAATTATATTATCTCCTGAATCCCAATCAGTTTTAATATTAGGCGGGGACGGAGCGTTAAAACCCGTTCCTTTCGGACCCACCCCGTAAATTAAATATAAGATTTTAGAGAAGTTTTATGAAATCACTAATAATTATAGCAATCATCATAATTGCCGGACTCATAGTTGCACGGCAAGCAGTCTATATAGTTGATGTAACGGAACAGGTCCTTATACTTCGATTCGGAGAAGTACAGGATACGAGGACAAGTCCAGGACTTTACTTTAAAGCTCCGTTCATAGACACAATAATCACTTTTGATAAGCGGATTCTGAGGATTGATGCACCTCCAGTCGCGATGCCCGACAAAGAAAAACAAAACTTGGTCATCGATTCCTATGCCAGATATCGGATCGTAGATCCCGAGCAATTTCGTAAAACACTGCAAACCGAAACAGGCGCTCGAAGTAGGCTGGGAGATATCGTTACCTCAACTTTAAGAGATAGAGTAGCCCTCCGTGACAGATTCGAAATCATAGGCTCAGAACCGCTCTTTAATGAATTCGGTAAACCTGAAGAAGATGCGGAAGGATTACCGCTGTTCGCAGGAGTGGAAACCCGATCAGAGATTCTTGACGAGGTATTGTCTGGTGTGAAAAATACCGTTGAGACACAAAATTTCGGGATATCTATTCTCGACGTACGTATTAAGCGCGCCGACTTCCCCGACTCGGTTACACCCAGCATATACACCAGAATGAGGGCAGAAAGAAATAGAATCGCCACCAAGTTCCGAGCTGAAGGTGAAGAAGAAGACCTGAAGATTAGGGCTGTAGCCAACCGTAATCGGGATGTAATTTTGGCAAATGCTGACCAGACATCAAATCAATTACGGGGTGCGGGCGAAGCCGAAGCCATTCGTATCTTGGCAGATGCTCTAAACCAGGACCCGGATTTCTTTTCCTTCCGACGTAGTTTAGAGGCTTATCAAACATTTCTAGGACAAAAAGATACTATAGTTTTGTCAGCTGATGCACCATTATTCCAGTATCTAACTGACCCTACTTCTCCTAGGTAATTAATACAATGTATTAGAGGCTAGCCGGTTAAAAAGACCGGCTAGCTCAGGTTTATTTTATCTAACTTGTGTCGACTCGATCGGCCCACTAAACCTACTGAAAGTAAATCAAAATGATTTCGTTCTCGCCCTAGATTCAGGCCACATTGACTACCAACATCTTTTCAAAGAGAATGCTAACAATCGCATGCAGTTTTGTATGCTCCTCTGATCAGTGACGTAAGCGAGAGAACCAATGAAGTTACATGAATTTCAAGCTAAGCGAATTTTCTCAGAATACGGGATAACCATTCCCATGGGTATCGTAGTTGAAACCCCCGAGGAAGCCGGCAAAGCCACTAACCAACTAGGAGGGTCGGCTGTAATCAAAGCCCAAGTGCATGCCGGTGGTAGAGGAAAAGCCGGGGGAGTTAAATTAGTCAGATCCTCAGAAGAAGCCAATGAAATTGCCCAGACACTTCTGGGTCAGAATCTGGTGACTCACCAAACGGATGCTGCGGGCGTTCCAGTAAATTCACTACTAGTAGAAGAATTAGCCAACATAGATAAGGAATTATATATTGGCCTTACCATTGACAGAGACTTCGGCGGCACGGTGCTGATTGGCAGTTCTTTCGGTGGTATGGAAATAGAGGAAGTGGCATCAGCCCATCCCGAACACATCCACACTGAGCCAATAGAACCGGTAATCGGGTTGATGTCATATCAAACCAGACGACTATGCGCTAAACTCGGACTGGATCAAACTAAGGCCAGGATAACAGCGAAAGTCATGGAGAGTCTGTATAGAATATTCACTGAAAAGGACTGTTCTTTAATAGAGATTAACCCCCTTATTGTCACACAAGAAGGAGATATAGTAGCACTCGACGGAAAAATGGATATCGAAGACGATTCGCTATTTCGACATGACGACATACAGCTGTTGAGAGATCGGGATCAAGAAGATAAATTAGAAGCTGAAGCTGCAGACTTGGATATAGCTTATGTTAATCTAGATGGTGACGTTGGATGCTTAGTTAACGGAGCAGGGCTTGCAATGGCAACGTTAGATGTCGCGAATGCAGCAGGAGCGGCTCCTGCTAACTTCCTTGACGTTGGAGGAGGAGCTGATGAAGAGAAAGTTGCCAAGGCAGTTGGAATAATACTTTCTGATTCTAAGGTCACCCGAGTTTTAGTAAATGTTTTTGGTGGTATCTTAAGATGCGACATCGCGGCTAAAGGCATAGTATTGGCATATAACCGTATAGACTCGAAAATTCCCTTGGTGGTGAGGATGTTAGGGACTAACGTTGATGAAGGGAAAGAAATTTTGGCCAGCTCAAGTCTCAACGTAACTTTCGCGAACACCTTAACCGAAGCAGCTGAAGCCATACAGAAATACGCACGATAATAATAATGCATTCTATCCACCTGCTTGTATGCAGAGGAGCATCAATCCTATGGGAATTTTAATAAACGAAGACTCTCAAATTCTAGTTCAAGGCATCACCGGTCAAGAAGGGAGTTTTCATGCACGGGCTTGCAGGGCGTATGGTACCAAAGTAGTTGCAGGAGTGACACCGGGAAAGGGTGGGCAGCTATTTGATGGAGAGGTCCCTATATTCGACTCTGTTGATCAGGCCGTAAAAGAACAAAAAATAGACGTATCTTTAATTTTCGTCCCTCCTCCATTCGCGGCGGATGCGATTGTAGAATCCGCAGATGCTGGAGTCCCATTGATTGCTTGCATAACAGAGGGCATACCAGTCCAAGATATGATTAATGTAGGAAGGTATTTGAAAAACAAGCCGTCCCGTCTCATAGGACCCAACTGTCCCGGATTAATAAATCCTGGAGCTCGATGCAAAATCGGGATAATGCCTGGAGGAATACACAAACCCGGAAGGGTTGGAGTTGTATCCAGAAGTGGAACTTTGACTTACGAAGCAGTAGGACAACTCACAGCATTAGGCATAGGCCAGTCCAGCTGTGTAGGAATTGGTGGAGACCCGATTATAGGAACCAGTTTCGTAGATGTACTCAGCTTGTTTAAAGATGACCCCGAGACAGATCTTGTGGTATTCATAGGGGAGATCGGCGGAACTAAAGAGCAAGAAGCCGCAAGTTACATAAAAGACGGATTTAATAAGCCGGTCTGCGCACTGATAGTAGGGGCTACCGCACCTCCCGGCAAACGCATGGGCCATGCAGGGGCTATCATAACGGGCGATGATGCTAGAGCTGAAGCCAAAATTAAATCTCTGAGGGATGCTGGCGCTACCATCATTCCTACCCCAGCAGACATCGGTATAACTGCTCAGCGAGTATTGGGAGGAAAGACCTAGACTTATAGAGTTAAAAATGTTCTAGATTCCTAATTATTCCTTCCGGATTTGATTTGATTCTTGGAGCACGCTAT
>CAJXEF010000187.1 GCA_913052545.1 uncultured Chloroflexota bacterium | reverse complement strand
CTCAGTAACCGATAGATGTAATTTCCGGTGCCCCTATTGTATGCCGTCCGAAATATTTGGAGAACGGTACCAATTTTTACCTAAGGAAGAGATATTAAGTTTTGAAGAGATAACCCGTTTAACTAGAATCCTAGTAGGATTCGGAGTAAACAAAATTCGAATTACTGGAGGCGAACCTTTACTCCGAACTGACCTCCATAAACTGATCAAACAGATATCTGAACTAGACGACTCTTTAGACATAACCTTAACTACCAACGGGTTTCTTTTAAAAGATAGCGCCAAACTTTTAAAAGACTCCGGGCTAAAAAGAATTACAGTCAGCCTGGATAGCATGGAAGACGATGTATTTCGTAAAATGAACGGTAGAAATTTCGGTATCAACAGAGTTTTAGAAGGTATTGATGCCGCCACTGAAGCGAAATTGTCGCCCATTAAGATCAACGCAGTAGTTCAAAAAGGTGTTAACGATCATACTTTAATAGACCTAGCAAAGCATTTCAAAGGCACGGGCCACATAGTTCGTTTTATAGAATATATGGACGTTGGCAACAAGAATGGTTGGGAATTAGATGAAGTCGTACCCGCCAATGATATACTTGCAATCATAGACAAAGAACTGCCACTAGAGCCTATAAATCCAAACTATCGTGGTGAAGTTGCCAGAAGATACCGATATAAAGACGGTCAAGGGGAAATTGGCATAATAGCCTCGGTAAGCCAACCCTTCTGCGGGGACTGTTCCCGAGCAAGGTTATCAACAGATGGATCTCTTTATACCTGTCTTTTTGCCAGCCGCGGCTTAGATCTTCGAGATACTATGCGGAATGGTGGGACCGATACTCAATTGGAAGAAATGATAAAGAATATCTGGCAAGCCAGAACCGATAAATATTCTGAGGAACGCTCTGATTCAGTAATAACAAATTCCTCTGCACCCAAGATAGAAATGTACCAAATTGGTGGCTGAGAGAGCCCAGCCTGCCCAAACATCTTAAACCCATCGCAAATCAAAAATACACGGGTCAACTTACTATGATTGATATATATACAGATGGGGCCTGTAAATCCGGTGTTGGAGGTTGGGCCGCTTTAATATTTGAGACGTCAGGGCATCGAGACATGTCGGGGAAATTGGAAGATACTACTAGCAACAGAATGGAGCTTAGCGCCGCTATACATTCACTTGAATCGTTGCCTACAGGTTCGGAAGTTACAATATTCAGCGATAGCGAATATCTCGTAAAAACAATGACACAAGGATGGAAGAGAAACACCAATCTAGACCTCTGGGAGAATCTAGATTCCTTAAACATAGCCCACAAAGTCAACTGGCAATGGGTTAAAGGCCATGCCAACATCCCAGGCAACGAATACGTCAACCAACTGGCTGGTTTTGAAGCAGGTGTAACGAAAGCCAGACCAAACATAGATAGGTTTTTTAAAACCCTAGATAATACTGGTACGCCAACCCTTACCCACGTAGACCAACAAGGCAGTGTAGAAATGGTAGACGTCGGTTGGAAGCCTGTATCTGATCGAGAAGCGATAGCTCAGGGTTGCATACTAATGAAACCGGAGACCATTAATTTGATAAGTGAGAACCTAATAAAAAAGGGGGATGTACTAACCATTGCACAAATTGCAGGCATTATGGGAGGAAAACGTACTGCAGAATTAATTCCATTATGTCACCCATTACCGCTCAATAAACTAGACGTCGAACTGGAATTGGACCTAGCGAACAATAGAGTTAAGATTTCGGCGTTAGCGCGCACCTCTGGAAAAACCGGGGTAGAGATGGAGGCTTTAACCGCCGTGTCCATTGCTGCTTTAACCATCTATGATATGTGCAAGGGAGTAGACAGGTGGATGACGATTCAGGACATCAGCTTAGTTAGCAAAAGTGGTGGGCTAAGTGGAGACATTCAGCGAAAAGATCTGTAACACTACTTACTCACTCATTCCCTAGAATAAATCTATTTACCTCTTCTTCGAAGTTCTGCATACAATAAATCAACTGCCTGAATAGCATATGGCAAATATTGTTCGGGAGGGAGCTGAACTTCCTCGAATTGTTCTACTTGCTCCACGTCCGCGATTTCGACGCCTCCCGAAATCCCAACTAGATCTAGATGTCTTAGTACCCCGTCGGGGCAGACCACTATGCATCCTACTGACCCAGCCCCGGACACAGGCTCAAGCTCGATTGCCTGAATAGATTTCATGCTCAAGAAAGAAGGGAAGGGATCGCACGCACCCGCCATTTCTTTAATGATCCGAGTTAATTCCCGTACAACAGTGAATAAAGCGCTCGACGCAGCTGCGTGCATATCATCTGAAAACTTATTGCTTCTATCCATCTCAGTTTTAAGCCAATATTAATGGATTTTTTATAGCCAACAGCCTTAATAATTCAATTGACAGTCCGAATCTGGCAGGTTTAGTATAACTCAGTACGAACAATTCTTGGCGTCTGGCCAGTTGAGTTCTTTGGTGGCAGCGTAGCTCAGCGGCAGAGCGGGCGCTTCATAAGCGCTAGGTCACTGGTTCGAATCCAGTCGTTGCCACCACGTAGCAGGTAGCTCCAGATAAAATCATCAGAATGTAAAGTAACCAGTTCCACATTAAAGGGCAGCGGTTCCCAATTTTTATTGAGGTAATTATTATGGGATTACCAGAACGAATGAAATTCGGTATTTTCCTCGGTCCATTCCATCGAGTAGGAGAGAACCCAACTCTAGCAATAGACAGAGATTTGGAATTAGTTCAATGGTTAGACCAACTCGGTTTCGACGAAGCGTGGATCGGAGAGCATCATAGCGCAGGATGGGAAACAATATCATCGCCCGAACTTTTCATGGCTGTAGCGGCGGATAGAACACGCCACATCAAATTAGGTAGCGGGGTAATCAGCCTACCCTATCATCATCCATTCATGGTTGCTAACCGTATGGTACAGCTAGACCACATGACTCATGGTCGAGTCATGCTTGGTGTAGGCCCCGGAGCGCTACCGGGTGACGCCTATATGCTGGGAATAGATCCGACTACCCAACGGGAGAAGATGGACGAATCTCTGGGGATCATTCTGCGACTTTTTACAGAAAATCAACCAATCACCTACCATAGTGACTGGTTCGAATTAAACGAAGCTTTACTTCAACTAAGACCTTATCAAAAACCCTATATGCCTATAACAGTGGCATCAGTTCAGTCACCTGCCGGTGTGGCATTAGCAGGGAAATACGGAGCATCGGTTCTAACAATAACGGTCCCAAGAGATCCTTCGGCCGGACCTTCAAATCTAAAATCTCTGTGGGATATAGCTGAAGAATCTGCAGCAGAACACAATCAAACTGTAAACCGGGATGATTGGAGACTTTGTATACCTGTACACATAGCAGAAACTCGTCAGCAAGCATTGGATGAAGTTAGATTGGGAGCCGGTCAATATCTCCGAGAATACACCGAGGGCACGAACGGTCGAAAAGCAGTTTTTGACGGTCCATTAGAAAAGGTTGTTGATCACATGGCAGATAATGGCTCGTGGATAATCGGGACTCCGGACGATTGCATAGAAGGTATCAACAGGCTCGCTGAACAGAGTGGTGGCTTTGGGGGATTTCTAGTACAAACCATAGATTGGGCTCCAAGAGAGAAGATGCTACATAGCTTCGAACTTCTAGCACGCTACGTCATGCCCCAATTCCAGGGAACAATATTAGGTACTACGGCATCAAATCAGTGGGCAGCCGAACGGCAGGAAGTCCTGATCAGTGGCAGAGTGCGAGCTATTGACCGCGCACATGAAGTATACGCAGGCAGGAACAACTAACCAGATCGTAAAATACATCTAGTTATTATCCAATCCTGATGAATCCTATGTGGGTTCGGATTCATCAGGATTC
>CAJXEF010000186.1 GCA_913052545.1 uncultured Chloroflexota bacterium | reverse complement strand
CCAACTGCTTGCCGAGGTCTTTCAACAGCCTAATATCGACGAGAACGAACCGGTTAGACACGCGGTACATCTCTTCCAGCATCCCTTGATAATTAGGTTCATTGTTGAATACGCTGGTGCAGTGGACGATGTCAAAATTATTGTCCTGGAATGGCAATCTGAAACCTGTTGTGACCATGAATCTAGCGTCTGGATATCTCTCTGTCGCCAATCCGACTGCCTTATCCGACAGATCTATACCGGTATACTCTATATGAGGCTCGAAGGACCGCATGATGTTGAAGAAGCCGCCCGAAGCGCATCCCACGTCCAAGACCTTTGCGCCGGGGAATAAAACCCGAGGCAGGAAAACCTTTTCAGACGGATAAAGATCCGAAAGCTCGTGACGATTTTCATAATAAAAGTCTATGGCGCTCTGACTAGACCATTCTTTGGCTGTACTCAATCAAAAACCCCTATTCGACCAGAGCGGTACGCCCAGGCCAATTAAAGATACTGCCGAAATTTGCTCTTTGGAGCATATTTTCAGCCTCCCTAAGGTCGTCTAAAGTATCGATCTCCGCCCAATGCATGTTTCCGGTTTCCATTACCGACATATCCATGCGGTTGGATCCTATGAGGCTAGCGAAAACCGATTCGTAGTACTGATCCGTGCGCCCCTCCGCAAGGAACTTTTCCATCTCGGAGAGTATAGTCTCGATCAAAGTTTCGTTAGATAATCGATAGATGTTCACCGTCTTCAAGGCGGAACTATAATCAAATCCATGGGATTGTTCCGATTTCAACACCAGTGCCTTAACGGCGCCCCCGTCAGCCACGATGACAGAGCCATCCATGCCCGGTCGGAATCGGTCCACCACCGCCACGTTGGGATCATCCACTCTGATTAGTTCACAGATTAATTGATCGTCGAACACTAAGTCTGACTCTAACAAGAGTACGTCATCGTTAAATTCCATCCTGGCCTGCCAAAGGGAACAGAGGTTATTTGTGGTGTCGTAATTAGTGTTCTCCACATAGGAGAGTCTAACGCCCCTGTAGTTGGACCCAAAGAAATTTCGGACCGATTCAGACATATGCCCTACAACGATTGTGCATTCTTCGATTCCAGCTACCCGTAGGGAGTCCAATTGGTAAGCCATCATGAGTTTACCTGCGACGTTCACCAAGCATTTGGGCTGCGTACGAGTTAGTGGGAGTAGTCTGGTACCCATTCCGGCAGCCAATATAATTCCTTTCATAAGTTACCGTGCTCCTATCGCATCAGTTTCGTCGGCTTTGGTGAGGTTCATAATTCGCTTCAGTGATTCGACGAGATGGTTGTTTTCTTCTTTGGTGCGGCAGGCAATGCGTATGAAGTTACCGTCGAGACCGTTTTTTAATCCGCAGTTATTTACCAGGACTCGTGAGTCCTCAAACAGGCGTTCCGTGACCTCCTGTCCGGTGAAACCTTGCAAGATCGAACAGAGAACGAAGTTTCCCTGAGTTGGGTAGGGATGCAGATAGGTTACTTCTCCGAGTTTTCGGACCAGATCGTGAGTCGCCTCCCTCACCCGGCGGCAAGATTCGGCGTATTCCTCCCGGTAATCTCCCATCGCCTCTAGGAAAAACTGCGCGAAAGAATTTATGCTCCAGATCGGTAAATCTTTACGTAATTCAGTCAATCGCTCGGCGTTTCCGGTGGCTGCATAGCCTAGTCGGATACCAGGTATTCCGTAATTCTTGGAAAGACTCTTCAGCACGATCAAGTTGGGATATTCGTTGATTAGGTCAAGCGCTGATGGATCTGGTTCGGCATCGACAAAATCCAAGAATGACTCATCCACTAATATCAAGTTTAGGGACTTCATTCTGTCCAGAAAATAGACCAGATCTCTCTTTGACAGATAGTTACCGGTGGGGTTGTTCGGGCGGATAAGGAGGGCAGAATCTGCTCCGACGCTCCTCGTGTGCTCGATAAACTCGTCTATATCCAGATCAAAACCCTTTGGCAACGTGAAAGGACAGATCTCTCGGAGCAATATCTTGGCCCGGTTCACGAACTCATCGAAGGTGGGAATAGGCACCGCCAACCTGTAGGCAAACCTGGACACGATGGCATCAATGAGTTCACTTGCCCCGTTGCCAACCACCAATTCTTTATGGGTGAGGCCTACCTGAGTGGCCATCAACGACGAGAGATACCAATTCGTCGAAGGGTAACTACCAATCAAGCCCGGCAATCTCGCCTGCATATCATCAACCATCCGTTGTGGCGGAAAGTACCGGTTAGTCATATAGCAAAAATCCAAAACGTTTTTGCTCCAATACCCACCATACAGAGAGGAAAGGTGTTTAAGTTCTTGGCCAGGTTGATTCGTCGACATAGTTATATCCTTTGGCTACGCATTCTCCGCGCCGGAATGGAAATCGCGATAATTAAATAATTGCTCATCTAAAGGTATTTGAGAAAACGGTTGTGCTTGTCTACACTAATTATCCGAGGAGCCACCGCTTCGTTTATTACATTGAAAGACATAATTTCTACTAAATTACCCGCGGTACTCAATCTAGTCGTTGTTCCTCGTGTCTCGCAGACACCAGACAACCGTTCTCCTTCAACTACGTAAGTTTCATAGTGGTAACCATTGGTTAGATCGGAGACCAACACTTTTTCGCAATCCCAGATATCTGCCTTTTCCATTAAATACCCGTCAATCACTATACAATCCATACCCTCTAATCTATCGTCAGTAATTCGAATCGCACCGATCTTGGATTTCAGTAAGAGTCGCGTTCCAGTTCGCTTGTCGCTAACCATATTGACCACGGAGGAAGGATCTTTAAGGCTAGGTATCGTCCATAACTTCCTCACAAAGAAAACGCAGTGATCCACAGCCTTGGTGTCTGTAAAATATAGCAATCCCCCCAGATCATTTGGGCTTTCGGCTTCAATCAAACTTAAGCCTAAAGTCTCCAGAGTGTTCAGCAGATCCTTCTCTCTGTACAACCGAAAGGTTCTTTCTGTACCGAAATCTTTATCAAACACAGTAGAGATACCTTGACCGACTTTGAACATGAGCTGCAAAACACCACCAGGCCGAAGTACTCTCGCGAAATGGGGTAAGACTACGTCGTGGACCACATCAGAATCGATGTGCTGGATTACAGCGTTACATGACACAAAATCAAAAGATTCATCGTCGAAAGGTAGGGGATATTTGAGATCGGCAACGAAAACCCGGTCCGAGATCTCTTCATGCAACATCCGGGCCACTTGAATGTTCTCCTCTATGGCATCAATACCTACTACATCGTAGCCCTCTGAATAGCCGTGAAAAACGTCCCTAGCCCCAGCACCGCACCCGGCGTCCAAGCCTCGCCGCCCGGGAGACAGCTTGGTCAACAAGTCCCAAAGGTCCCAATCGTGTCTCAATTTGGGGTGCGATGAGTTGGAGTACACTGACTGGATAAACCCGGCAGACACCTCAGCGTACCGGTTCGCATAATTCCTATAGAACTTGGGCGAATAATCTGAAATAGTCACAATGTAACCTCTCATTTAGGTGATAATCTACAATAGTAATCTCATAAAAGTTGTCCGAGGGACCTACTGATGTCGCTCCGGAAGATCACATCCACTATGCCTAAACGGAAAGTGGATTCGCCGAGATGTACTTGAGACTTGTAGGTGACGTATCCTTCCTCTTTGAGAGGTCGGTGAAGATCATCATACGACACCCATGACAGCATGTTTACACCAGTCATGGTTTTGGAAAGATGCTCACGCTGGACTGAGAAATTAGCTACGGGAACCCCAATCTACCGCGAAGAGAGCAGGTTATATCACTGTAATGGGTGATACGCTACAAAAACTCCTTCCTCAAGGAATTCTCCACTAGTTGATAGATCTACCCCTTATCCGCGCCGAACGCCCCCGGTAAGCCTGATTGGTTGAGTCCTCGTCTCTCCATAACCGG
>CAJXEF010000185.1 GCA_913052545.1 uncultured Chloroflexota bacterium | reverse complement strand
GCCAGGGTCAAAATATGATCAAGCGTTATCTAATGTTGTCATTTGTCCTGCTCGGCTTATCTTCGTGCGAGAGCACAGTCAGGCCATCCTTTGAAATAATGAGTGAAACCGAACTCGCCATGTACAATGCTTCCGTACCGATGGATGAACAAGTTATTTGCCAAGAAGAAATTAGAGGTTTTATAGGAGGTAGATATCAAAGATGGCCGAAACTCTGCTTAACTGTTCGGGAGATCAATTCTCCGTTGAATTCGGCCTTGTTTCCTTATGAGGAAGCGATGCGCCAATTGCCCCTCTCAGTGCGTTCAGGGCTATTTCGTTAGGTTATGGAAGTTTATCAGACGATGGGATGGATTATGAGAATACAAATTAGAATAACAATGCTGGCAGCCCTTCTGCTCGGATTTTCGACACTAGCGGCAGCACAAACCAGGGAAGCAGTCGAAGTGGCGTCCCTTGGTCCTCAGGTCGGCGAGCGAGTGCCGGATTTCAGCCTGCCAGATCAATCCGGACAGGTCCACAGCTTGGATTCAATCATGGGACCGAACGGAGTGATGCTGGTGTTTTACCGTTCGGCGGACTGGTGACCCTACTGTAAATCGCAACTCGTGGAGTTGCAGGACCGCTTGCAAGAACTGGAGAATTCAGGAATTAGTATTGCAGCAATAAGCTACGATTCGGAGGAAGTACTGGCCGACTTCGCCAATAGGCGCGGCATTACTTTCCCACTGCTTTCCGATGACGACTCATCGGTAATTAGAGCATTTGGTATTTACAACACGGTGGCAGAGGAAGGTGTGGGCCCCAACCGGGACGACCCGGAAATAGCTGCCGACTATGCTAAATATGTATCCGCGCTTGGCACTGCCCCGGTAGTCGTTGGCACTCCCTACCCCGGCACCTTTATGCTCGACGCAACAGGTCGAGTCGGCGCGCGCTTCTTCGAGGAATTTTACGCAGAACGCAACACAACATCGAACGTGATGTTAAAGCTTGGCATCGGGCTTTCGCCCATCGCTGCGGTGCAAGGAGAGACCGCTCAACTGAAGTTCACCGCCTACCCCAGTAACCCGGTAGTGACTGTTGGTACCAAGTTTTCTCTGGCAGTCGATGTAGAACCTGGTCCGGACATGCATGTGTACGCACCCGGCGCCGAGTCCAAGGGATATCGTGTAATCGGACTCAGGCTTGCCCCCAACGAGCACGTTCGCTACGAACCGGTGGAATTTCCGGATTCCGAAATCTATCACTTCGAGCCACTGGACGAATATGTTCCAGTGTATCAACAACCGTTCACAATACTGCAGGAAGCTGTAGTTGATGCATCGCAGGAGACGCGAGCTGCGCTCCTCGAACTGGATGCGCTGACAATCTCTGGCTCACTCGATTACCAGGCCTGTGACGACGCTATCTGCTACAACCCAGTCTCGATTCCGGTTTCCTTCACCCTCGACCTGGAACTTCTCGATAGACAGCGGGCGAATCGATAAACAGGAGATAGACCACGTTTTTGTGATAAACGTGGTCTGTTTCTTTTTCTCACAGCTCGTCAACAGATAATCTATTCTCCGTTGAAATCGTCCGTGTTTCGCCCGGCCCTGTGAATAAATCATAGCCACGCAGTTCTGCAGCCTGCAAAATAAGATCTGCCGGTATCGTAACCGGAACATGCACACCCACGCTGCGAGTTGGCTTTCTTAAAAGCTAATTTAGAAAAAAATACAAAGTGATTTTTTAATCTAATACAACTATTAATGGATAACATAATGGATAGAAGAAAACTCTTAAAGATTACAGGATTAGGCTTTGGCTCTGCTGCTGCATTAGGTTGGGGATTGAATAGATTTGGGATCATAGGTAGTAAAGAAAATTACTACCTACAAGGAAACTATGCCCCCGTAAATGAAATAATCACTGAAGACAATCTAGAGGTAGTTGGGAGTATTCCTAAAGAGTTATCAGGACTCTATTTAAGAAACGGACCTAATCCTATCGGTTCTCCAAATGTAAAGAAATATCACTGGTTTACCGGAGAAGGGATGCTTCACGGAATCAAAATTGATGAAGGCAAAGCTATTTGGTATAGAAATAGAAGTGTAGGTGGTGATTCAACTGCTAATACGCATGTTATTTCTCACTCAGGGAAAATATATGCCATTGTAGAAGCCGGGGGGAGTCCTGTAGAAATAGATAAAGAACTAAATTCTTTAAGTTCTAAACCATTTTATGGAACTCTCCAGACAGAAGGGTTTACTGCTCATACTAAGTTTGATTCTCAATCAAAAGAATTACATGGCATTACTTATGCTTTTCCAAGAGGGTCTTACGAAGCTCATTACGTTGTAGTTGGCAAGGATGGGAGAGTAAAGAGAACAGATTTATTACCTTTGTCTAGCGGAACAATGTTGCATGAATGTGCGATTACTGAAAATTATGTGTTGGTGTTAGATCTTTCTATAACGTTTAGTTTCTCTAAATTAGTCAGAGGGTATTTCCCTTTTTCTTGGAACGACGATCATCAGGCAAGGATTGGTCTTTTAAATAGAAAGAACAATAATGGAGAAATTAACTGGTTTAATATAAATCCTTGTTATTTCTTCCATACTGTAAACGCCTACGAAGACCAACAAGGTAATGTCATAGTAGATGCCATGAGGTATCAAAGGTTGTTTGATAAAGATTGGAACGGTCCGTTTACAGAGTTCCCGCCTCTTTTAACTAGATGGTCTTTGAATTTATCTAATGGGAATGCTTCCGAACAACAACTAGATGAATTTCCTGCTGAGTTTCCAAGAATACATCCAGACTTAGATGGTAAATTTAACCGATTTGGCTACTCGCTAGGTACCGGATCGGGTATCAAACCGGACTTTGGAAGAGTCATTAAGTATGACTTTGTTAAGAATATAAATGAAGTATATGAATTAGGTCAGGGCAAAGAGGGAGCAGAATCTGTTTTTATACCTTCGGAGAATCAAAAAAGCGAAGATGAGGGATATTTGATGACTTATATCTATGATAAAGCTTCAGATAAAAGTAATTTGGTTATTTTTAATGCTCAAAACATCAAATCAGGTCCAATAGCCCAAATTAAACTACCTCAAAGGGTGCCGGCTGGTTTCCATGGCAGTTGGGTGCCTGCTTAGGCAAAAAAAGAGAAGTTAGTTCCAATTGTTAACCAGAAGCCCTCCCGTAATAATTACAGTTGCCAACCCCATACTTAAAAGCTAATTTGAAAAAAATGAAGGGGAAATCATGAAAGACAAGACTTTGAAAATACTACTGGGAATCATCGCTCGCGACCCGAATGCTAAAATAATTTGCAAACAAATGGGAAGCTATTGTCTTTAAATCGCCGGGCAAGTTATAAAGAGTTCTTTTCGGGGCACTAATTAAACCAAGTGGAGGTCGATATCATGATAAAAATTATTGTAGCTGGGATTTTGCTGTTACTAGGGGTGGCTGCCTCAGCCAATGAGGAAATTAAGAGAACAATTGAAGAACACTACGGCTACATAAATGCCGCTGATTATGCGGGTGCATCTGTTCACCACAGAAGCGACTTTACTATGTACTTCCCTGATGGCGGTCCCTTGTGGGAATCCGATTACGAGTCTGTCGCAAACCGAATGAAGGCGACTCCCAATTTTCCGGAGAGTATGAATCTCTTGATGAGTAATTACGACGCCGTGACCTACGATGATTGGGCAATTGTCACATTTTATTTGTCGGGCACTCACACAAGAAACGGCAAAGCACACAATGTAGTGAATCGCGTGAGTGCAGTTTGGATCAAAGAAGAAGGAAAATGGCTCGAGGCCCACCATCACGAAAGCCCTCTTTTGCCCAATTAGAGAATAGGAACAATTCCTCTAGTCATTGGTGGCGCACTAAAGGAACCAAAGCCGATTTTGAAAAAAAATATGGAATTGGAGTTTTGGGAGGAAACCATAAATGATGCTTGAAGTAGTTTGTATTG
>CAJXEF010000184.1 GCA_913052545.1 uncultured Chloroflexota bacterium | reverse complement strand
CTACAGTAATGAGACAAATCGTCGCCGAGGCTTTGAGAGTTCCTGTTGATGACGTGAATATACAGATCAGGAACACTGATGCTATAGATTTCGAATCAGGACCGGGAGGAAGTAGGGTAACCTATACTGCTGGCCAAGCTGCTCTAGGGGCTGCCAACCTGCTTAGGGAAAGACTGGCTCTTCTCGCAGCTGAGTATCTGGGGACTCAGGCGGAAGTTGTTGAACAGGCGGAAGATGGGTCATTTTTTGATAAAGATCGTAAAGTTACAAGTCTATCGGTGAAAGAGGTGGCCGCGCGTGCTGTATCGGCAACCGGAGATCCAATAGTTAGTGATATGCGGTTTAGCTCACCTCCTTCCGAGGTAACATCATATGCCGCCCAAGTAGCAGAAGTAGAAGTTGATTCTGAAACAGGAGAAGTGACTGTCAACACTATTTACACCGCCCACGATGTTGGTACTGTGCTAAATCCTGTTACCCATCAGGGACAGATAGAAGGTGGTGTTATACAGGGATTGGGTTATGGGCTGATGGAAGAAATTATTACTGATCAAGGAGTAATTTCTACACTGAGTTTAGGAGATTATAAAATACCGACGATGCCGGATATACCGGAACTTGTGACTATTTTACTAGAACCGTCAGGAGGCCAAGCTCCGTATCAGACTAAGGGGATAGGCGAGAACAGCAACATACCGGTTGCTGGTGCTATTGCTAATGCTGTTTATGACGCGGTGGGGGTCAGGATAACCGATCTGCCTATCACCGCCGAAAAGATATTAATGGGTCTCAAGTCTTTACCCGGTCATGAGTCTGATTAACTAATCTTAAAGTCCGGTAAGTTCTTTGGAATATTGCTTGAATAATTCGTATGTTTGAAGGAGTGATTATGAGAGAAAATACACTTAAACAAAAATTAGAGGCAGGTAAGGCGGCTTTTGGGGTAATGATTACCTTCCCATCAGCTCCAGTTGTTGAAATGCTCGGGCACTTAGGTTTTGATTGGATTCTTATAGATAACGAGCATGGTTCCATTACTGTAGATAATTCAGAAGACCTGATTCGTGCTGCTGAGTTGTCCAATATAGCTCCAATTGTGAGGCCAGTCGGAAATCGTCCGGAAATAATAGCACCCTTTTTAGATCGAGGAGCATGGGGTGTTCAAGTTCCTCATGTAAATACTGCGGAAGAGGCTCAGGCTTCTGTAGATGCCGTGAAATATTATCCGGAAGGACACAGGGGTATATTTAGCGGAAGCCGGCCTGCAGATTTCGGATTTACTGGTACAACGCAGGATTACGTGGCTAAGGCGAATGCTAACACGTTGGTTTGCCTTATGTTAGAAGAAGTTGAAGCTATTGATAATCTGGGAGATTTGGTAACTGTTGATGGTGTTGATGTGTTTTTCATAGGGTCAGGTGATTTATCGCAATCCATGGGATATCCTGGCCAGCAGACTCACCCTGAGGTCCAGGCACAGATGGAAAAAGGAGTTAAAATCATCAAAGACGCTGGTCGTATAGCAGGATGTAGTTGCCCGGATTCTTTGGTCCCTAAATTTTTAGATCTGGGAGTTCAATATTTCCATAGTAATGTTAGTCGACTATTGCAAGTTTCAAGCAGCGAATATCTGGAGACCATGAGAGAGTCTGCAAAATCTAGGGGAGTGTAGTCTGGATTGTATATATTCTAGCCTTACCTCTGGGGCTCAACGATTACTTTTAACGAATCCTGGGCTTCGGAGGTAAGTTTAAATCCCAGTCCTATCTCGTCTAAACCTAGGCGGTGGCTTATCATTTCCTCAACTTTCACCCCTCCCGCTCGGATTAATTCCAAGCTCTGTGCAAGGTTAGACGGTGAAGCTGCGTAGGTCGTAGTAAGGGTGGCATCATTTCTGAAAAACGTCTCGTTGACTGAGACTGGTAAATCGACCCCGGGTTGAGTTGGAGCAAAGAACAGAACCGTTCCGCCTCTCTCTACTGATTGTAAGGCTTGTTGAAGAGCTGGAAGTGCGCCCGTGCAAACAATGACTAGGTCGGCTAATCTTCCATCGTTAGCCTCCCTTAACTTGAGAGGAACATCTTCTGTAGCTGAGATAGTATTGTCAGCCCCAAATTGTAGGGCCGCTTGCAATCGGTAATCCACTATGTCCGTCGCAATGATCCTACCGGCACCAAGTATTCGCGCCAAGTTAATATGTAGTAGCCCGGTTAGACCACTTCCAAGAACTATTACACTTTGCCCTGCTTCCAAATTGGCTCTTTGCTGTCCACGTAGCACACATGCTAGCGGTTCGGTAAAAGAGGCTTTTTCGAATGATACGTCATCTGGCACTTTGAATACTCCACGATCTACGTTGATCGCAGGGATACGAATAAACTCTGAAAACCCCCCTGGGTCAAAGCTAGTTTGTCGGAGGGTATCACATACTGTGTGGTGCCCACTGAGACAGTAAAAGCATGAGTTGCATGGTACATGGTGGGTAACAACTACTCTGTCCCCTTCTCCGAATCGACTCACTTCATTTCCGACCTTTACTACTTCTCCGGCTAGTTCGTGCCCTAAGACGAGTGGAGCTCTTTCTACTCTGTACCACTCCATTACATCGCTGCCGCAAATACCACTTGCCATTACGCGTAGAAGAATTTCTTCTGGCCCAATATCAGGAATTGGGATATCTTCAACCCTCACGTCATTGTTGTTATAGTACATTCCTACGCGCATCAGTATTTCCTTTGTAACGTTTAAATATTTTTAATTAATCCCCGACCATTAATTGGATTTAAGGTAGGGAAATGTCCAAATTCCATTTAGGAGTTTGGGCTTAACGTACGGATACCGCCTTAGCGTTCGTATCACGTACATCATCGTATAAATCTTGGGCCTCTTTAACAGTGGCTCCATCGTGGACTATGTGTCGTAGAGCCCGCATCATTGCAACAGGATAGTCACTTTGCCAGATGTTTCTTCCCAGATTGATACCTATGGCACCATTCTGCATGCCGTGGTGCACAAATTCTAGCACTTCCCGTTCGGTATCTGCCTGAGGACCACCTGCCATTACAACTGGTACAGGGCATCCTTCAACGACTTTATCAAAATCTTCCGCGCACCAATAAGTTTTAACTACTTTAGCTCCTAGTTCAGCGCATATTCTGCAGCATAATGCGAGATATCTGGATTCACGTTGTTCTAATTCTCTACCAACGGCAGTTACTGCCATCACTGGGATCCCGTATTTTTCTCCCTCGTCTACCAATTTGCCGAGATTCAGGAGGGATTGACGTTCGTATTCGCTACCAATGAATACTGATATCCCGACTGCGGATACGTTTAATCGTACTGCATCCTCCATCGATGTCGTGAGGCCCTCATTGGCCAAATCTTGACCGACCATGCTGGTTCCGCCGGAAACCCTTAATATGATCGGTTTGCTTGTCGCAGGATCTATAGATGACCTAACCACGCCTCGGGTGGCAAAAACAGCATCCGCATATTCAACTAGTGGTTCAATTGTTTTGCCGGGTTGCTCCAATTTTCGCGTTGGTCCCTGGAAATATCCATGGTCAATGGGTAGAAACATACATCTACCATTATTCTGTATCAGTTGGGACAACCTGTTTGACATTCCCCAGTCCATAATCAGCCTCCTACGCCCGCTTGATATTTTAGTGCTTCTATATTTGAAAGGAATACATAGGTTGTATTTATTATCGCTGTATCCAAAATTCAAAACAACCCGTGACGGCTCTAATTTTTAAGGTTGCATATTTTTAGAAGACGATGATAATCTCGGTTTTGTTAATAAGATCCGAGCATTTTGAACATCAAAGTGTGCGCCACATCAAGATTTTAGGGAGTTGTGTAAACACCAAGAAGCTAGAATAGTCAGCTTACTAGTCATCGTTATTTAGGAAGAATGATATTGAATAGTTATGATGTAGTGGTTGTTGGAGTTGGAGGTATTGGATCAGCAGTAGCCTATCACTTGGCCAAAGCTGGGGCTAGCGTTTTGGGGCTGGATCAGTATGAC
>CAJXEF010000183.1 GCA_913052545.1 uncultured Chloroflexota bacterium | reverse complement strand
GACATCGATGGAGTTGTTACCATAGAGGTTAACGACGACGGTAGAGCACTCAAGGTAGTCAGCAGAGAAGAATATGGGGAGGATTACCAGATCCCTGAAGGATGTACTTTACTTGTGGACGATGGAGAAGATGTTGAACCCGGCATGATTCTAGCCCAATTCCCCGAAGAAGCCCCAGGGTCACAATTGGCTAGCACTACCGAAGGTTACTCACCCAATAGTGTAGTCGCTACCATCGGAGGTAAAATCAGTCTAGACGAAGGTTCTTTGTCGATTATATGGGAAGATTTAGAAGAACGAGAATATCTGATCCCAGCAGCATCAAGAGTCCTTATTGACGACGGGCAGGAAGTTAGAGCAGGGGATGCGTTAACAGCCGGCCCATTAAACCCTCATGATATATTACATATTCGAGGTAAAGACGAGCTCGAACGATATATGGTCGACCAAGTACAGCAAGTATATTTCTCTCAAGGTGTCAGTATCCATGACAAGCACATTGAAATCATTCTCAAGCAGATGCTTCGCAGGGTTTCGGTTGACTCTACTGGCGATACTGATTTGATCCCAGGACAAATGGTAGATAAATTTGCATTCCAAGATAAAAATGCACAAATATTGGCAGAGGGCGGCGAGCCGGCAACGGCGAAACCTGTATTACTTGGAGTCACTCGAGCCTCATTACTCACGGACAGTTTCTTGGCCGCTGCATCCTTCCAAGAGACTACGCGAGTGTTGACCCAAGCGGCAGTAAGTGGAGCCCATGATAGCCTCTTGGGACTTAAAGAAAACGTAATCATCGGGAGATTGATACCTGCCAAAGTCGAAACTCCAGGTATGCAAGCGATCCTTAATCAACCAAACGCAGACCAACTAGAAGAACTACTAGCCGCTGGTTGGTCAGAACAAGATGGTATAGATACCCCCAGCGGCGGACAATTGGAAGATGTATTTCCTGAACCCATCGAGGGTGAAGAAAATGCCCAACCTGCTGTATCCCAACACAGCGAAAATGATAGCCAAGCCTCTGAGGTTTAGACTGCCAACATGGATGATATCACTTAACACAATAACATTGATCAAAAATTAACATAATTGATAAGTATGGAATGCATACTTATCAATTATGTTTGCGATTTCCGAAGGGTTAGCAAATGGACTTAAGCATAAATCTAGCCCCCAACAATATCGTAGGGTTGAGTCTTAAAAACCCTATCATGATTGCCTCTGGTACATTTGGGTACGACGGCTATGGGAGAGGGATTCCAAGCGGTATGGACCTATCTCAACTAGGTGCCGTGATACCTAAAACCGTCACCAGGCACCCACGCGAAGGTAATCCCGAACCCCGCTGGTATCCCACATCGTATCGTGAGGCAAAAGAGCAGAATGAGTGTATTTACCTCAATTCTATAGGCTTGGCCAATCCGGGAATAGAGGCAGCTCTTTCTGATCTGGCCCCCATTTGGTCCACTTGGCCAGCTACCATAATTCTCAGTCTATCAGGTAATAGCCCATCCGAATTTGCCGAGATGGCCGGTATGACAAAAGGGGTTGCGGGATTCGAGGCTTTAGAGTTAAATCTCAGTTGCCCCAATATTGAAAGCGGAGCCTTATTCGCCCATAGCGCAGATCTTACTTACGAGGTGGTAAAGGGGGTAAGGGCGAATAGCCATTTACCCATATTGGTGAAATTGGCCCCAAACGTTCCTGATATAATACCGATAGCGCAAGCTGCTGAATCAGCCGGAGCCGATGCCCTGACAATATCTAACACCAATCCGGCGATGCTAGTAGATACATCTTCAAAAGCTCCAGTCCTAGGTGCAATTACTGGCGGATTGTCCGGGCCCGGTCTGCATCCTATAGCTTTAGCCCTTGTGTATCAATCATTTCAGGCTGTTTCTATCCCAATCATCGGTGTAGGGGGAATATTCAGCGCCGAAGAGGCCTTGCGATTTCTAATGTGCGGAGCATCAAGCGTGCAGGTCGGGAGCGCGAACTTAGCCGATTTGTGGGCTCCTGTACGTATTTTGGAAGAATTAACCGCTCGTCTCCAAATCCAAGGGGTTAATAATCTGAAAGATCTTATAGGAATAACACACAACAGAATACCTGCCTAATTGACGCTATATACAAGGTGGATAGAATCTCTTAAAAATCTTCGGTTAAGATCAATCTAAATCTTCTTATAAATAAACCCTAGTTGGTTCTTAGCATTTCCATCGTTTCGTCTAATTTTCCTAGTTGAACTACGGACAGACTTTCTCCATCTAAGTCAACTAAAAGATGATCTCCTTCTTTAAATTCTGCCGATAATATACCTTTAGATAATGGGTTTTCTAAAAACCGTCGAACTGCTCTGCTGAGTGGCCTTGCTCCGTAAATGGGATCAAACCCTTTTTTAGCCAACCACAATCCAGCATCATCGGTTAATTCAAGAGTAATACCCATACCAACTAGCCGATCTCTAAGGGATTGCAACATCTTGTGGACGATCTGAATTATCTGGCGTTGATCTAAGTGGTTAAAAATAATAGTTTCATCGATCCGGTTAATGAATTCGGGACGAAACGCTTTCTTCAATGCATCGTTGACCGAATGTTTTAATTGCTCCTCGTCCACACTACCGTCTTTGTCATCTTTCCTAAACCCAAACGGTTGTCTGGAAAAATCCCCGCTTCCTAAATTGCTGGTCATTATAATGACGGTATTTTTAAAATCGACAGTACGCCCGTGACTGTCTGTGAGGCGCCCATCATCCAAAATCTGTAATAATATATTCAATACCTCGGGATGCGCTTTTTCTATTTCATCGAACAAGATAACTCTATAAGGTCTACGTCTTACAGCCTCTGACAACTGTCCAGATTCTTCGTAACCAATAAACCCAGGAGGGGCCCCTATTAAACGTGATACGGTGTGCTTCTCCATATACTCCGACATATCAATACGGACCATGTGAGTTTCATCATCAAATAAGAAATCCGATAAAGCTTTACTAAGCTCGGTCTTGCCCACTCCTGTAGGGCCTAAAAACATAAAACTCCCGATTGGCCTATTTGGGTCCCCCAAGCCTGATCTCGAACGGCGTATCGCTTCAGACACTGCCGATACCGCCTGCTCCTGCCCTATTATGCGGCTATGTAAATAATCCTCCATTTGAAGAAGCCGTTCAAACTCTTTTTCCACAAGCCTACCCATTGGAATCCCCGTCCACGCAGAAACCAATTCTGCTATATCAGTTTCGTCTACGACCAGATCAACTTTGCTTCCCCCGTTGAACTTACTCAGGTCGGCTTGATATTCCTCCTCCAATTTGACTCTTTTCGTTTTGATTAGAGCGGCTTGCTCATAAGATGAGCACTGAGCTTCCGATTCCTCCTGATCGTTAAGTTGACGAATAATGTTGGCCTTCTCTTTGAACTTCCGCGGAAGTGTTTCTGAATCAATCCGCAGTTTGCTAGCCGCTTCGTCTATAAAGTCTATAGCTTTATCTGGAAGATGACGTTCAGAAATATATCTATCACTAAGGGTTGCAGCTGCAATTAGTGCCGAATCGTCAATTTTCACTTTATGATGGGCTTCATACTTGGGTCTCAGAGCCTTGAGAATTTCTACAGTCTCATCCACTGTTGGCTCTTCTAAAAATATCGATTGAAATCGGCGTTCTAAAGCAGAATCTTTTTCAATGTATTTCCTATATTCATCCCCAGTTGTTGCCCCTATACATTGGAGTTCGCCCCGAGCCAAAGCTGGTTTAAGCAAATTACTGGCATCAATACCACCTTCGGCTGCACCAGCACCGACCATAGTATGAATTTCGTCCAAAAATAAAATAACTTCCCGCTCCGCTTCCTTGACCTCATCTACAACTGATTTTAATCGCTCTTCAAATTCCCCTCGGAATTTTGAACCTGCCACCAACGCGCCCATATCTAAGGCTAATACTCTTCTATTTTTCAAAGAATCAGCTACATCTCCGGATATTATCCTTAAAGCAAGCCCCTCGGCGATTGAGGTTTTACCAATCCCAGCCTCACCTATAATCAC